>JALUTW010000298.1 GCA_027021685.1 Chromatiales bacterium
GGAACCTCCGCCGGGCACCACCCCGCTGTGGCACCAGATGCGGCTGGCGGCCCTGTTTCCGGCCGGCGCCCCCCTGGCGGACCTGATGCAGCGGCTGGAAGCGGCGGGCGCACGCGCCGTGCACACCGAGCCCCTGGGCGAACGGGACTGGGTGCGGGCCTGGCTGGACGACTTTCGTCCCATGTCCTTCGGCCGCCGCCTGTGGGTGGTGCCGTCGGGACACGAACCGCCGGATCCCGCTGCCGTGAACCTGCACCTGGATCCGGGCCTGGCCTTCGGCACCGGCACCCATCCCACCACCGCCATGTGCCTGCGCTGGCTGGACGCCCACCTGCCCGCCGGGGCCGCGGTCCTGGACTACGGCTGCGGCTCCGGCATCCTGGCCGTGGCCGCCGCCCGCCTGGGCGCGGCCCGCGTCACCGCCGTGGACATCGATCCCCAGGCCCTGACCGCCACCCGGGCCAACGCCGCGGCCAACGGTGTCGGCAGCCGCGTCCGGGTCCTGGCCCCGGAAGCCCTGGTGCCGGAACCGGTGGAGGTGGTGCTGGCCAACATCCTCGCCGGCCCGCTGGTGGAACTGGCCCCGGAGCTGGCCGCGCACCTGGCCCCGGGCGGGCACCTGGTGCTGTCGGGCATCCTGGCGGAGCAGGCCCCCGCCGTGGCGGCAGCCTACGCGCCGTGGCTGGCGCTGCAGGAGTGGGCCCGCGAGGAGGAGTGGGTGTGCCTGGCCGGCCGGCAGGCACAGGGGGGTGATACTGATAGAATGGAACCCGCCCCGCCGCCATGATGGATGTCCGGCCTTGAACCCGACCCGCTCCGACCGTTTCACCCGCTGTCCCGAGTGCGACACCACCTTCCGGGTGACCAGCGAGCAGCTCACCGCCGCCGGCGGCAAGGTCCGTTGCGGTCACTGCCGCATGGTGTTCAACGCCTTCTTCCACCTGCTGGAGGCCCCCGGGGCGGAGGAACCGCCCGCAACCGCCGCCGGGGACGAAGGCGTTCCGGCGGCGGAGGCCTCCCTGCCGCCCCCCGACCACCGGCTGGCAGAGGACGACCTGGGCCTGGAGGTGGAGCACATCGAGCTGTCCGGGCCCGCGCCCGCGGCGGACGCCGGGGAAGCGCCGGACGCTCCCCTGGACACGGAAGTCGCGGAAAGCCCCCCGCCGGAGCCGGAACCGGAGGCGGAAGCACCACCGCCCGCCCCGCCGGAGGCACCGGAGGCTGCGGCCGGTGCCGGGGAAGCCCCCGCCCCGGAGGCGCCGGAGACGCCTGCCGAGCCGCCGGTGGTGGACGACGAGGACGTGCCCCTGGCCCTGCGCGAGTCGCTGGCCGCGGCCGCGCGTCCCCGCCGCGGCCCGCTGGCCACCGCCGCCCTGGGGCTGGCTGCGCTGGGGCTGGCCGTGCTGCTGGCCGGCCAGGTCCTGAGCTTCCGCGGCTACCAGCTGGCCCACGCCCGGCCGGCGCTGGCACCGCTGGTGCGGGCCTGGTGCGCGCGGCTGCCCTGCTACTACACGGGCCGTCGGGACCCGGCGCAGATCCGCCTGCTCAACCGCGACATCCGCAACGTGGCCGGGCACGACGGGGTGCTGCGCATCACCGCCACCCTGGTCAACGCCGCTCCCTTCCCCCAGCCCTGGCCCGCCTTCGAGGTGGTGCTGTTCGATCTGTCGGGGGCGCCGGTGGCACGGCGCCGCTTCGCCCCGGCGGAATACCTCGGGGAACTGAGTGAGCGCCAACTGTTGATGGCACCGGGACAGCCGGTGCAAATCAGGCTCGATGTCCTGGACCCGGGCCGCGACGCCGTGAACTTCGAGATCAATCTCTCCTGATCACGTCAATTCAGGCACTTGCAACCGGCCGTGCCGGGCGCGATCCCGATCACGAAAAAATTTTCGCCACGCCCACCGCAGCTTACGTGCAACGGCGCCCAATAGCCGGTGCGGGTGGTTTGACGCGCCCGCCCGAGGGGGTATGATTGTTCGCCCGCCGGTTGCCAGGACAAAGCCAAAACCAATAACGACTGAACATGAAGATCGGCCCCTACCAATTGCCCAACAACCTGATCCTGGCTCCCATGGCGGGCGTGACCGATCGCCCCTTCCGCCAGCTCTGCCGTGCACTGGGCGCGGGCATGGCGGTGTCCGAGATGGTCTCCTCCAACTCGCTGTTGTGGGGCAGCGCCAAGACCCGGCGCCGGGCCGATCACCGCGGCGAGCCCGCGCCCAAGTCGGTGCAGATCGCCGGGGCCGACCCGGCGATGATGGCCGAGGCCGCGCGCCACAACGCCGGCCAGGGGGCGCAGATCATCGACATCAACATGGGCTGCCCGGCGAAGAAGGTGTGCAACGTCATGGCCGGCTCGGCCCTGCTGCGCGACGAGGCCCTGGTGGGCCGGATCCTGGAAGCGGTGGTGGCGGCGGTGGAGGTGCCGGTCACGCTCAAGATCCGCACCGGCTGGGACCGCGACCACCGCAACGCGGTGACCATCGCCCGTATCGCCGAGGACTGCGGCATCCAGGCCCTGGCCATCCACGGCCGGACCCGGGCCGACGGCTACCGCGGCGAGGCCGAGTACGACACCATCGCCGAGGTCAAGGCGGCGGTGGGCATTCCCGTGATCGCCAATGGCGACATCACCACGCCGGAAAAGGCCCGCTTCGTGCTGGACTACACCGGCGCCGATGCCGTGATGATCGGACGTGCGGCCCAGGGCCGGCCCTGGATCTTCCGCGAGATCGCCCACTACCTGGCCACCGGCGAGCACCTGCCGCCTCCGGGACCCGACGAGGTGCGCCGCATCCTGCTGGGCCACCTGCACAACCTGTACGAGTTCTACGGCGCGCACACGGGCGTGCGCGTCGCGCGCAAGCACATCAGCTGGTACAGCAAGGGACATCCCCACGGTGCCGCCTTCCGCCAGGCGGTGAACCGGGTCGAGACGACGGAGGAACAACTCGCCATGGTCAACGAATTTTTCGACAGGCTCATGGAGCGGGAGCTGGCCGCATGAGCGCCCGCCCCGCCCCCAGCGAAGAACCGGCCGTCCCCCTGGACGTCACCCCCGAGGTGCAGAACCGGCCCCTGCGCGAGTGCGTGCAGGCGGCGGTGGAGGCCTACTTCAACCAGCTCTCGGGGCATCCGCCGGCGGACCTCTACCGGCTGGTGCTGGCCGAGGTGGAGGCGCCGTTGCTGGCCACGGTCATGCGCCACACCGGCGGCAACCAGTCCCGCGCCGCCGCCATCCTGGGCCTGAACCGCGGCACCCTGCGCAAGAAACTCAGGCAGTACGGCCTCAACGAATAAGTCACCGTTGTCCGTGCCCGGACGACCTCCAGGCGCCGCTGCCCGGCGGCACCGGCGGCGGCCGCGGCCTTCCCGTGACCAGCAGTCCGTCCAAGGAAAAACCAGAACCATGAGCAAGATTCGCCGTGCGCTCATCAGCGTGTCCGACAAGACCGGCGTGGCCGACTTCGCCCGCGCCCTGCAGCAGGAGTTCGGGGTGGAGATCCTGTCCACCGGTGGCACCGCCCGCCTGCTGGCCGGGGCCGGCGTGCGGGTCACCGAGGTCTCCGACTACACCGGCTTTCCCGAGATGATGGACGGCCGGCTCAAGACCCTGCACCCGAAGATCCACGGCGGCCTGCTGGGCCGGCGCGGCGTGGACGACGCGGCCATGGCCGAGCACGGCATCGCTCCCATCGACCTGGTGGTGGTCAACCTCTATCCCTTCGAGCAGACCGTGGCCCGGGAAGGCTGCACCCTGGCCGAGGCCATCGAGAACATCGACATCGGCGGCCCCGCCATGCTGCGCGCCGCGGCCAAGAATCACGCGGCGGTGGCGGTGGTGGTGGACGCGGCCGACTACGAACCGCTGCTGGCCGAGCTGCGCGAGCACGGCGGCGCGGTGACCGACGCCACCCGCTTCCGCCTGGCGGTCAAGACCTTCGAGCACACCGCGCGCTATGACGGCGCCATCGCCAACCACCTGGGACGGATCCGTCCCGACGGCAGCCTGGCGGACTTTCCCCACACCTTCAACAGCCAGTTCGTGCAGAAACAGGTCATGCGCTACGGCGAGAACCCGCACCAGAAGGCGGCGTTCTACGTGGAGCACGCGGCGGCCGAGGCCTCGGTGGCCACTGCGGTGCAGATCCAGGGCAAGGCCCTGTCCTACAACAACATCGCCGATACCGATGCCGCGCTGGAATGCGTCAAGCAGTTCGACGACGGCCCGGCCTGTGTCATCGTCAAGCACGCCAATCCGTGCGGCGTGGCGCGCGGCGACAGCCTGCACGAAGCCTACGACCGTGCTTATGCCACCGATCCCGAATCCGCCTTCGGCGGCATCATCGCCTTCAACGACGTCCTCGACGCCGGGACCGCCGCCGCCATCGTGGAGCGCCAGTTCGTGGAGGTGATCATCGCCCCCGAGGTGAGCGACGAGGCTGCCGCCGTGGTGGCGGCGAAGAAGAACGTGCGCCTGCTGGCCTGCGGCCGCTGGCCGGCGCAACCCGCGCCGCGGCTGGAATTCAAGCGGGTCACCGGCGGCCTGTTGCTGCAGGATGCCGACCTGGCGCTCTACGATGACCTCAAGGTGGTCACCCGCCGCGCCCCCGACGAGCGCGAGATGGCCGACCTGCTGTTCGCCTGGAAGGTGTGCAAGTTCGTCAAGTCCAACGCCATCGTCTACGCCCGCGACGCCCAGACCATCGGTGTCGGTGCCGGCCAGATGAGCCGGGTCAACTCGGCACGCATCGCCGCCATCAAGGCCGAGCACGCCGGCCTGGAGGTGAAGGGTTCGGTCATGGCCTCCGATGCCTTCTTCCCCTTCCGCGACGGCCTCGACCAGGCCGCCGGGGCCGGCGTCACCGCCGTGATCCAGCCCGGCGGCTCCATGCGTGATGAAGAGGTCATCGCCGCCGCCGACGAACACGGCATCGCCATGGTCTTCACCGGCATGCGGCATTTCAGGCATTGAAAGGGGGGCTGGCTGCTGGGGGCTGGCGGCTGGGCCCTGGAAGTCAAACCCAGGCACCCAGCACCTAGCGGCCAGTACCTAGAACCTATCCCTGTGGACCGGTCATGAACTCGGTCTGGGTGATGTCGCCGGTGGTGTCCACGCGCACGCCCACGACCCCGGGCAGGCGGGACAGGATGTAGCCGGCCATCATGGCGGTCACGGCCTCGTTGTCCTGGTGCAGGGCGGTGAGCAGGCGATCGGCGGCGATCTGGCAGCGCTGCACGGTATCGGGCTTCTCCACCCAGGTGCGGCTCATCTGCCACCCGCGATCCATGTCGCGATCCATGCGCGCGAACATCTCCGCGCCCTCGGCCAGCACGAAGTCCGGCACCTCCACGGGGAAGGTCTGCTCGTCCACGTATACGTTGAGAATCATGCCGCGCCAACCGTAATCGAGGGACGGCGATTGTAGCAGAAACCGGCCGCGGGGCGACCCCGCGAGCGGTACGGGTATCAGGTCCCGGGGCAGGTCCGCCCCGCCCCGGCCCCCGTCTTGTGCAGGGTGAAGGCATCGGCCACGGCACCGTCGCGGTCGATGAAGCGCAGGACCAGCCGCGGCCCGTCGATGTCGATGACCAGCGAGCCCATGCGCGCCAGCGCCGCCGCCATGGCGGGGTGGTCCAGCGGCCCCTGGTCCAGCTTGGACGAGGAACCGATGACCACGTACACCGTGCCGGCCCGCGGCGCCCCGGGCCGGGCCGGCTTGACGTACTCGCCGTCGCCGCCGTCGTCCAGGATCATGTCCGGCCGCAGGGTATCCGAGGCCCCGTAGTGGCACGCCAGCAGGTGGCTGCGCTCGTACATGTGGCTGTGGCCGGACAGCACCAGGTCCACGCCCCCGGCCTCCAGCAGCGGCACCAGGTTTTCGCGCACGCGCACCATGCGGCCGCGGGAATCGCGCCAGCGATCGGAGTCATGGCTGCCCTTGGTGTAGGGCGGATGGTGGAACACGGCGATGCGCCAGGGCTGGTCGGTGGCGGCCAGGTCCGCCTCCAGCCAGCGGGCCATGTCGCTTCCGGCACCCAGATCGGCCGACTGGGTGTCCAGGAACACCACGTGCAGCGGACCGTAGTCCAGGGCGAACCAGTGCTCGGTGCCGGACGGCAGTCCCCCCGCCTCGCCCGCCGCCGGCAGCTCGAAGATGTCGAAGAAGGCCCAGCGCCGTGCATCGTGGTTGCCGTAGGCCGGCCACACCGGCAGGTGGCGCAGCAGCCCGGCGCGGGGCTCGAACAGGGCCTTCTGGAACTGGGGATTGGAACCGGAGCGGTAGGCGTTGTCGCCGGTGGTCAGCCACAGGTCCAGCAGCGGCCGCCCGGCCCGCGGGCGGGCCCGCATCCAGGCGAACGCCGCCTCTACCACCGCCTCGGCCGCCGGGCCCGGGTAGCCGGGGTCGCCCTGCACCCACAGGCGCACCGGCACCCGGGCACCGGCGGCGGGCGCCGTGTGAAAGCGGCCGCCGCCGAGACCCGCCACTTCGTAGACGTAATCGGTGTCCGGGACCAGGCCCTCCAGCCGTACCCGGTGGCGGGTGTCCGCCTCCGGCACCACCAGCTCCTCCCGCGCGTCCCCCGCCGCCGGACCGAACCGCACCACCGCTGAAGACGGGCGCACCGTCTGCCACAGGATGCTGACCCCGTCACTGGTGAGCAGCTGGAGGTAGGGTCCGCGCGCGCCGGCATAGTGGCTCTCCCACGCCACCTGCACCAGGCGCCCGCCCCCCCACAGGGCGACGAGCGCCAGCAGCAGGAGCAGCAGGCGGCGGCTGGCGCGAACGGCAATGGCACGGCGGCGGCCCATGGCCCACCTACCATAGCGCCTTCACCGCCCGGCGTCATCCGGGCGGGCGGGAGGCCTGTGCTATACTCGCCGGCTCGCGGCGCCGCGGAATTGCGCTCCACGTCCATGAACAAGATACCCCCCCTGCTGCGGTTCACCGGCGCACTGGCGGTGGTCTGGCTGGCCGGCCTGACCCTCCTGCGGGCGGGCGTCTGGCTCGCCTTCGACGAGCCCTCCGATCCCCTGCCTGCCGGCGACCTGCTGCGGGCCTTCTACCTGGGCGCCAAGTTCGACCTGCGCCTGGTGCTCATCATCCTGCTGCCGCTGCTGGTGCTGGGTCCATGGCGGCGCCTGCATCCCCTGCGCGGGGCGGCGGCCGCATGGTGGCGGCGCTGGCTCACCGCCGCCATGACCGGGGTGCTGTTCACCTGGTTCGTGCACTACGGCTTCTACGGTTACCTGCACCGGCCGCTGGATGCCACCATCCTGCGCTTCTTCGACAACCCGCTCATCTCCGCCGGCATGGTGTGGCAGACCTACCCGGTGGTGTGGGGCACCCTGGCCCTGGCCCTGTTCGCCTGGCTGCACGCGCGGCTGGTGCGGCGGCTGCAGGCGCGGCTGGCGGCGGCGCCGGTACCGGTGCTGCGGCGGCGGACCCGGGCCGCCTGGTCAGCCGGTACCGCGGTCCTGGTCCTGCTGGGTCTCTATGGCCAGCTCGCCTGGTACCCGCTGCGCTGGAGCAACGCCTACTTCAGCACCCACTACTTCGCCGCCGCGGTCACGGTGAACCCGGTGCTGCACTTCTTCGACACCCTCAAGAACCGCCGGGTCACTTTCGACAAGGCCGCCACCGCCCGCCACTACGACACCATGGTGGAGTTCCTCGGCATCGACGAACCGGACCGCGCGCGGCTCGACTTCACCCGCCGCGTGGATGCCCCGCCGCGCCTGCCGGGACGGCCCAACGTGGTGGTGGTGATCCTGGAATCCTTCGCCGCCTACAAGACCGGGCTCTACGGCAACCCGCTCGATCCCACGCCCCATTTCGATGCAGTGGCGCGCGAGGGCATCTACTTCGACAACTTCTTCGTCCCCCAGCCGGGCACCGCACGCTCGGTGTTCACCTTCATCACCGGCATCCCCGATCCCGAGCGCATCAAGACCGCCAGCCGCAACCCGCTGGTGGTGGAGCAGCACACCCTGGTCGCCGACTTCGACGGCTACGAGAAGTTCTACTTCCTCGGCGGCTCGGCCAACTGGGGCAACATCCGCGGCGTGCTGGCGGCCAACATCCCCGGCCTGCGGATCTTCGAGGAAGGCAGCTACGACTACCCGCGCCAGGACGTGTGGGGCATCGCCGACCACCACCTGTTCCTGGCCGCCGACGCCGTGCTGGCACGGACCCGGCGGCCGTTCTTCGCCATCATCCAGACCTCGGGCAACCACCGTCCCTACACCATTCCCGACGACCGGCCCGGCTTCGAGCTGGCCCGGCGCGACGAGGCCGAGCTCAGGCGCTATGGCTTCCAGTCGCTGGCCGAGTACAACGCCTTTCGCTACATGGACTACAGCATCGGCGTGCTCATGGAGGCCGCGCGCCGCTCCGGCTGGTACGACGACACCGTGTTCGTGTTCTTCGGCGACCACGGCCTGCCGGGACCAGGCGAGCACCGCCGGCCCGCCGACGCCCAGCTCGGCCTCGATGCCCTGCGCGTGCCCTTCGTGATCCACGCCCCGCGCCTGCTGGGACCGGGGCGGGTGGAACACAAGGTGGCCTCGGAGCTGGACGTGCTGCCCACCCTGGCCGGGCTGATCCTGGGCCGCTACCGCAACACCACCCTGGGCCGCGACCTGTTCGATCCGCGCTTCGACGACTCGCGCTACGCCTTCACCATTCTCAACAGCCCCAACCCGCAGCTGGGGCTCATCGGCGAGGGCCACTACTTCCGGATCCGCGCCGACGGCAGCGACCGCCACCTGCACCGGCTGGACAGCGACGAGCCGCGCCGCGACCTCATCGACGATCCGCGGCAGGCGGTGCGCGCGGCACGCATGGAGGAGCTGACCCGGGCCATTTACGAGACGGCGCGGTACATGCTTTATAACAATAAAGGTGCTGGCAGCTAGCGGCTGGGTGCTGGGATCGACGTGGCTGGCGGCCAGGGGCTGGGTGCCGGGATCAACACGGCTGGTGGCCAGGGGCTGGGTGCCGGGATCAACGTGGCTGGTGGCCAGGGGCTGGGTGCCGGGATCAACGCGGCTGGTGGCCAGGGGCTGGGTGCCGGGATCGACGTGGCTGGCGGCCAGGGGCTGGGTGCCGGGATCAACGCGGCTGGCGGCCGGGGCCCGGCACGACGTGGCCGGAGACTGAGGAGAGCATGACATGAAGATCCTGATC
>JALUTW010000299.1 GCA_027021685.1 Chromatiales bacterium
CATCGACGCCTACACCCGGCGCCTGTTCCGGCGCCTGGGGCTCATCGATGGGGACGAGGACTACGAGAACCTGCGCGCCATGTTCGAGCGCGGCCTGGCCCGGTGCCGGGACAAGGTGGCCCTGTTCAACGAGTACCACGCCCTCATCGTGCAGCATGCCAAGGAGAACTGCCGCGTGCGTCCCCGCTGCGGCGACTGCTGCCTGGCCCGGATCTGCCCCGGCAGAGAGCAGGAGGCGGAGTAGGGTGCGACGGCACAGCCGTCGCACCGCCCATTCGGAGGACAGAGGACAGAGGACAGAAGTCAGGATTTTGTAGGGTGCGACGGCGCAGCCGTCGCACCGTTCCTCTCTTTCCGGGAGAGGGACAGGGTGAGGGGATCAACCCCCCAACGAAACAAGGCCGGCGTTCGCCGGCCTGTTTCCGCAATCTGTCATCGGGCGTTCAGCCCGCCTTGCGCATCTGGTGCTTGGAACGCAGGGTGTAGGGCTTGAGGCACTTGGGCAGGTCGATGAACTCGCCCAGCAGGACCACCACCTTGGGCACCTCGCTGTTGACCAGCTCCAGGAGCTGTTCCTGGATCTTCTTGTCCTCCAGCTCGTCGGTGAGCCCGTTGATGATGTAGACCCCGAAGTGCTTGGAGTTGAGCACGTGGGTGAGCACGTCCTCCAGCGTCTGGGTGCGGGGGATGGTGATGTGGGCGGCGCCGATGCGGTGCATGCCGCGGCCCGGCTCCCAGGAATAGAAGGCCTTGTTGGAGAAGCGGGTGATCTGGACGAACAGTTCCTGGACCCTGGAAACGTCATAGGTTTCCATGGAAATGATGCGGAATTCCGCATCGAGCATCTGGTCCAGCTGGTCCAGGTAGTTCAACTTCTTCTTCCCCATGCCCTCGTTATCGGACATTCCAATCATAGCTCCAGGGAGCAGGGGGAGTAAAAGCCTTTTGGCGGCCTGAAACGTGAATCCGTTCATGTTTTTGGCGTGGTTTCGCCCAAAACCGATGAAATCGATATAAAAAGGGTCAGGACGGATTCCCCGCGCAGCGGGTCCGGTTGCGGCCGGCCTCCTTGGCCTCGTACAGGGCCTCGTCGGCCCGCTTGAACAGGGCGGTGGCGTCGTCCCCGGGGCGCAGGCTGGCCACGCCCAGGCTGGCGGTCACCGCGATGTCGATGCCCTGCCAGGTCACGGGCTCCCGCTCCACGGCCCGGCGGATGCGCTCGGCGGCGCGGCAGGCCCCGGCGCGGTCGGTGGCAGCCAGCAGGAGGATGAATTCCTCGCCCCCGTAGCGGAACACCAGGTCACAGCCGCGCACCTCGTCCTGGATGCGGCGGGCCAGCTCCACCAGCACGGCGTCACCCGCGGCGTGGCCCCAGGTGTCGTTGATCTCCTTGAAGTGGTCCAGGTCCAGCACCACCAGCGACAGCGGCGTGCCGTGGCGGTGGGCCAGCTCCACCTCGCGGGGCAGGGCGGCATCCAGTGCCGCGCGGTTGCAGACCCCGGTGAGGGCGTCGTGGCGCGCCGCGAGCCGCGCCTTGCGGTAGAGCAGGGCGTTGCGCAGGGGGTAGACCAGGTAGCAGAGCAGGGTCTCCAGGTTGGCCAGCTGGTCCTCGCCCAACCGCTGGCGGCTGTAGAAGGTCAGCGCACCCAGGTCCTCCTCGCCCAGCCGCAGCTCGTAGCGGCAGCTGTGGCGGGCCAGGCCGCCGAACTCGTGGGTCAGGGCCTCGGCCGGCATCTCGTAGCGGGCGCCGGCGAAGTCCAGCGCCCGCGCCAGCGCGGTGAGAAAGTTGTCCAGCACCGCGTCCACCTCCAGGCTGGCCTGGAGCAGGCCCGCCAGGTGCAGGGTGCGCTGGAGTTCGGCCAGGCTCAGGGCCGGGGCCTCCGGCGGTGCCTCGCGGCGCACCTGGAGCCGGCTCACGTTGGGATGCTCGGGCACGGCCATGATGGTCTCGGTTCCGGTCTGCTTCATTACGGGGCAAGGATGCGATTTCCGTGCCAGCCCC
>JALUTW010000300.1 GCA_027021685.1 Chromatiales bacterium
TGGCCCGGGCGAAGGCCCCGCGCAACGCCGCCACCCGGTGATGGAGGATGCCGGGAAAGCGCACCAGCAGCGGCAGCGACAGGCCCGACCCGCGGGCCGCGGCCACCACGTCGGCCAGGGCCACCGAGGCGGTGCCGGGACCGCCGGGCCGCACCCGCAGGCGGCCGCCGGCATCGGCGTGGAAATAGCCCTCGCCCCAGCGCTCGATGGCGTAGGTCTCGCTCGCCTGCTGCAGGGTCCAGTGGTGCATGGAAACGGCCGTGGAAAGGTCCGGGGCAGTCTAGCAGGCATGCAACAGGCATTGAACCGCCGGCGGCGGCGGCGCGACCCATGGCCGGACCCATCCAACAACGGAGGAGACAGAGCCATGAACACGACATTCTCCCGTTTCAAGGCCGCCGCGCTGGCCTCCGGCCTGGCCGCGGCCCTGGCCGGCTGCGGCGGGGGCGGCGGCGGGGCCCTTCCCCCGCCCCCGCCCGCCGACGGCCGCTACCTGTTCTACACCAGCCCCGTGACCGCCGTGCATCCCGGCGACCTCTCCACCCTGGAGGCCGACCCGGGCACCGCCGACCGGCAGAGCGTGCAGGTCATCCTGGAGGGCGACGATGCCGGCGGCGGCATCGTGGGCAACCTGCGCCCGTGGGCCCTGATCTACGCCCGCGACGGCAGGATCTGGCGCGTGGACGCCCGCCGCAGCGGCGACCAGACCCCGGTGCAGGTCTCCAGCGTGACCTTCGCCGATAACGTGTGCAAGAGCCGCCTGCTGCCCGACCCGCTGGCGCCGGAGAAGAGCGTTTACGCCTTCTGGCTGCCGGGGAACGACAACAACTGCGCCACCCAGGACGACAACCTGGCGTTCCTGATGCCGGTGACGACGGCGCCGGACCAATTTCCTGCCGGAGGTGCTCCCGTGGAGTGGCTCTGGCCCATCTATGATCACAGTGGCCCCAGCCCCACCCTCAAAGGAGCCCTGTACCGTCTTGGTTCGGCCCTGGGCTATATGTCTTTTTACACCCCGAACAGCTCGATCGTCCTCGATGGAGTCATCGACGCCCAGCCCCTGGCCCTCACCACGGACGGCGGCGTGCTGCTGCGCGTGAAGACCGCGGCGGAGAACGCGGTGCGCAAGTTCGACCCGGCGCTGGACGATCTTAACGGCTTCAAGTTCCAGATCCTGGGCCCCAGTATCACCATCAGTCAGGCGGTGGCCAACGAGACCGAGGTTTTCTACGCCATCGATGAGACCGTGTACCGGGCGCCGCTGGACAGCCTGGCCGCGGCACAGGGCGTCTACGGCGTCGTAGGTGCCACTCCCCAGATCATCCGGGCCAGTGCCGGGCGCGTGGCGGTGCAGTACAAGATGGCGGACAACTCCACCCGGCTGGTGACCTTCAACACCACCGACTACACCCCGGAGACCTGGGCCGACATCCCCCCGGGCGAAATGGTGGCGCTGATGGCCGTGTCCGACGACCGCATCTTCTACAACGTCGGCACGGACCTGGCCAACGGCAAGGCGGTCACCTTCGACGGCAGCCTGGGCAACAACTTCCTCAATTCGCTGTGGACCGGGGTGGTGAACGGCCAGGCGGCCCCGCTGAACCTGGTGGCAGACCTCAACACCCTGGCCGGCGAGGTCACCCACGTGCTCTACACCACCCAGGTGGGCGGAGTGACCGTGCGCACCAGCGACAACCAGTTCGCCTCCAACCACGCCCTGCCCGCCGGCATCGACCGGTTCTACAGCCAGGGCCTGGCGCTGGAGGGCACCATGCTGGGCGTCAGCGCCCTGACCGGCGACCGCCACGTGCTGGCCCTGCGCCTGGACCAGGACGGCCCGGTGGAGCAGGTCACCGACATGCCCGGGCAGATCAACGTGGCCGGCGGCTGCACCGTGGGCAACGGCACCTTCGACCCGCTCCTGCCCCTGCTGCTGGCCCTGGCCGCGGCCGGCGTGGCCCGGCGCTGGCGGCAGGCCTGAGCCCCGCGGCGGCGGCG
>JALUTW010000301.1 GCA_027021685.1 Chromatiales bacterium
GCGCACCGGGCTCAGGACCTTGAGCACCAGGGTGGAGCCCAGCGAGGTCACCGCCTCGCCGGCCCGTGCGGCGCCGGTGGCAAGAAAGCCGGCATTGCCGTCGGTGGTGCCGGCGGCCACCACGGTGCCCGGCGCCAGGCCGGTGGCCTCGGCGGCGGCCGGCGTCACCCGGCCCATGACGGACCCGGGCGGCAGGACCCGGGGCAGGAGCCCGCGGGGCAGGGGCAGGCCGTCGAGCCACGGCGGCCAGCACCGGGCCTCCGGATCGAAGCCGGTCTTGAGGGCGTTGTGCCAGTCGCTGAGATCAAAGTGCCCGCACAGGCGCCCGGCCAGCCAGTCGGCCTGGTGCAGGAGGTGGCGGGCCCCGGCCGGGGCACGGCGGGCCAGCCACAGGGCGTGGGCCAGTCCCGAGCCGGGGCCGTGCACGGGGGCGCCCGCGGGAGCCCGCTCGCGGATGGCGGCGGCCTCGTTTATCGCCCGCTGGTCGTTGTACATGAGGGCCGGCCCCAGCGGCCGGCCGCGCTCGCTGGCCAGCAGCACGGTGCCGGAGGTGCCGGCCACCGCGAGGGCGGCCACCCGGTGCAGGTCCACCTCCCGGCCCAGCTCCTGAATCGCGGCCAACAGGCCCGCCCACCAGGTCTCCGGGTCCTGCTCCACCGCCGGCCCGTGGCAGCGGGGCGGCGGCCAGGCCACCGCCGCCGAGGCCACCAGCCCGCCGCCTTCATCGAGCACCGCGGCGCGGCAGCCGCCGGTGCCGGCGTCCAGCCCCAGGCACAGGGGCCCGGCCACGGCTCAGGGCAGCCGCACCACCGGCGGCGGCTCCCACCCCTCCCGGCGGTGTTCGGCCACCACCGTGGTGTAGATGCCGCCGCGCACGTTGAACTCGGTGGTCAGCCGCATGAAGCGGGGCTGGCAGGCCGCCACCAGGTCGTCGAGAATGGCGTTGGTCACCGCCTCGTGAAACGCGCCTTCCTCCCGGTAGGACCACACGTAGAGCTTGAGCGACTTGAGCTCCACGCACAGCCGGTCCGGCACGTACTCGATGTGGAGGGTGGCGAAATCGGGCTGGCCGGTCTTGGGGCACAGGCAGGTGAACTCCGGCACCCGGATGCGGATGGTGTAGTCCCGCTCCGGCATGGGATTGGGAAAGGTCTCGAGCTGCCTGCTGGGACGGGTGGGCATGGGGCGCACCTTACCGGAACGGGCGGGCGGGCGGCAAGCGGGCCGGAATGTCAATCTTGAGGGTTCGGGGGGCAATCCGGTATCTTCTGCCAATGCGGCTGTCCAAGATCAAGCTCGCGGGCTTCAAGTCCTTCGTCGATCCCACCGTCATCCCGCTGCCGAGCAACCTCATCGGTATCGTGGGGCCCAACGGCTGCGGCAAGTCCAACGTCATCGACGCCGTGCGCTGGGTCATGGGCGAGTCCTCGGCCAAGCATCTGCGCGGCGACTCCATGGCCGACGTGGTGTTCAACGGCTCCGCCACCCGCAAGCCGGTGAGCCAGGCCACGGTGGAACTCATCTTCGACAACAGCGACGGGGCCATCGGCGGCCAGTACGCCAGGTACGCCGAGATTTCCATCAAGCGCACCGTGACCCGGGACGGGGTGTCCAGCTACTACCTCAACGGCACCCGCTGCCGGCGCCGGGACATCACCGACATCTTCCTGGGCACCGGCCTGGGACCGCGCTCCTACGCCATCATCGAGCAGGGCACCATCTCCCGCCTCATCGAGGCCAAGCCCGAGGAGCTGCGGGTCTTCATCGAGGAGGCGGCGGGCATCTCGCGCTACAAGGAACGCCGGCGCGAGACCGAGAACCGCATGCGCCACACCCGCGAGAACCTGGACCGGCTCAACGACCTGCGGGACGAGCTGGAAAAGCAGCTCAACCACCTCCAGCGCCAGGCCCGCACCGCCGAGCGGTTCAAGGTGCTCAAGGAGGAGGAGCGCCTGACCCGGGCCCAGCTCCATGCCCTGCGCTGGCGCAG
>JALUTW010000302.1 GCA_027021685.1 Chromatiales bacterium
GCTCGCGGAACACGGTCTTGCCGCGCCTCCACTGTTTGAGCTGGTAAGCCCGCAGCCGATGACGGATCCACTCGTCGAGGTCGGCAAACTTCCTCGGCGTCTCGGCGATGCGGAAGTATCCGCGCCAACCGAGCAGGTAGCTCCGGAGGGTCTGTACGACCTCGGCCAGGCTACGCCCGCGGGTCCGACGCGTGAGCTGGCGGACACGACGCTTCATCGTCTGAAGCGCTTTGGGCGCGACCCGCACGCGAACCGTCTTCTTCGGCGCGACCCAGAAGGACACACCGAGGAAGGGCCGGTTCCACACACGATCCACCGCGCTCTTCGACTCGTTGACGCGCAGCCGAAGCCTGCCGAAGAGGCCAACGAGCGAGCGCATGACCCGCTCCCCCGCTCTGTTCGACCCGACGAAGACGCGCAGGTCGTCCGCATAGCGAACGAACGCATGCCCTCGTTTCTCCAGCTCCTTGTCTACCTCGTCGAGGAGCACGTTCGCGAGCAGAGGCGACAACGGCCCGCCTTGCGGCGTGCCCTCATACCGTTCCACCACCACCCCGTGCGCCATCACGCCGGCGCCCAGATAGCGGCGGATGAGCCCCAGCACGCGGCGATCCCCGACCCGCTTCGCGAGCCTCCCCATGAGCACGTCGTGGTTCACGCGGTCGAAGAACTTCTCCAGATCCACGTCTACCACCCACCGCTTGCCGCTCTGGATGTATCGACGCGCTTCGCGGATCGCTCCGTGCGCTGACCGCCCAGGCCGGAAGCCGTGGCTGTGCTCCGAGAAGGTCCGGTCGAATCCGGGCTGCAAGACCTGCAACAGGGTCTGCTGAATCAAGCGGTCGAGCACCGATGGGATGCCGAGCTCTCGCTCCCCACCGCCGGGCTTCGGAATCGTCGCCCGTCGGACCGGTAGCGGCTGGTACGTCCCCGCGAGCAGCTCCTCGCGCACACGCGGCCAGTGTTCCCGCAGCCAGTCCGGTAGCTCGTCCACCGTCATCCCGTCGATGCCGGCGCTCCCTCTGTTCTTCCTCACTCTCTTCAACGCCCGCATCAGGTTCGGGCGCGTGAGCGCCTTCTCCATCAGCGAACCCTCTCCTGGGCGCTCGTTTCCAGTCCCCGCCGCCGACACTTGCTCGCTCCGCTCTGCTCTCGGGGCTTCACCCCTACCCTCCAGCGGCAGCTCCAGTTGCCTGGACTTCTGAGCCATGGCGTCGTCGAGGCTCCCGGGCGTCATGCCCTCTCCGTCGTTCGGCCCTTCGGCGGCGTCTCCCGACGCGACCTACTGTGGCCTCTGCTGACTTCTCGCTCCGCGGCGCGTGAGCCGCGTCGCCCTTTCAGGCACAAGGCGAGATCTCCCCAGGTAAGAACGCTGTCCTTCGCCGCACGACCGCCGGATTTACGCCGCCTGAGCCTTGGCCATCGCAGCTTCGCGGTCCATTGCCCGCTCGCCCCGCTCGGCGTCGCCTCGTATCCGGTTCTTGTCCATCGGCCCACGGTTTCGCTCCACGCTTCCTTCCCACGGTCGGTCGCCCTTCCGCAGCTGCGCTTTGCTTCGATCAGGATGGCCTCCTTTCGGCGGGACTTGCACCCGCAAGACAGCGCCCATGCTGGGCGCACATCGGGATAGGGGCGGCAGGAAGTGTCCTGCCGGTCCCCTCCCACACCACCCGGCATGCGGGTCCGCACCGGGCGGTTCGACGGGTTGAGGTCAAGGGGCCAGCCTCGGTAGGCCGAGCCCGTCAAAGAGTTTGTTCGGTAGGGCGATGTGGATGGCCATCGCCGAGTTGTGCCACCACCGCCGCGCGTTGGCAGCCACGCGGGCTGCCGCCATGCGACCCAGGCCCCGGGCGGCCAGCTCGCGGAACACGGTCTTGCCGCGCCTCCACTGTTTGAGCTGGTAAGCCCGCAGCCGATGACGGATCCACTCGTCGAGGTCGGCAAACTTCCTCGGCGTCTCGGCGATGCGGAAGTATCCGCGCCA
>JALUTW010000303.1 GCA_027021685.1 Chromatiales bacterium
GCCCGGGGCCAACGGCTTCGAGTTGCTCAATCGCGTGTGCGAGCGTTTCCCCGAGGTGCCGGTGGTGGTGATGTCCGCATCCGAGGACCCGGAGCACATGCGCAAGGTCATCGACTACGGGGCCTCCGGGTACATTCCCAAGTCGTCCAGCCGCGAGGTGATGCTGAGCGCGGTCAAGCTGGTGCTGTCGGGCGGCGTCTACATCCCCCCCGCCATGCTGCAGCCGGCCTCCAACGGCGGTGACACCGGTTTCGGCCTCGGGGGCGACCTGCTGGGCGGCGGCAAGCCCAAGATGAGCGTGCCGCCGGAGCTCACCGAGCGCCAGCTCGACGTGCTGCTGCTGCTGGGGCAGGGCAAGTCCAACAAGGAAATCGCACGTGATCTGGGCTTGTCCGAAAACACGGTCAAGATCCACGTGACCGCCATCCTCAAGGTCCTCAACGTCTCCAATCGCACCCAGGCCGGTATCATTGCGCAGAATCTCGACCTGTCCGAGGTGGAGCGGCGCAATTCGCATTGATCGGCTGCGCACACCGACGGGGTCGGGTGAAGCCGGGCGCAGGAGGCCGGAAAGGTTGCGGGTGTAGCCTGCGTCCCGCCGGGGCAGTCGCGCGCGCGGCCGCATTTCTTCCGCCGATACTGAGATGAGCATGTGGCAGCCAGCAGCGGGCACGCGGGGCTGCGGCCGTCCCCGGCCGTGGCGATGGCTCCCTGTGCTCGTCCTGCTCTGGCTGGCGGCGGCCGCCGTTTCCGCCGCGGAGCCGGTGCCGGTGGCGGTGGTGCTGAGCAAGGCCGGGGGTATCCACACCGAGACCCTGGTGGGACTGCGGCGGCGGCTGGAGGCGGCGGGTGACACGGTGCGCCTGCGGGTGCTGGCGCTGGACGAGGCCGGCCGGCTCTCCCGCGCGGCGCTGGTGCGGGGGCGGTTCCGGCTGCTGGTGGCGGTGGGCAGCCGGGCCACCCAGGCGGCCCTGCAGCACCGCCGGGAGGTGCCGGTGCTCAGCGTGCTCATGCCGGAGGTGGCGGTGGCGGCGCTGGTGGGGCCGCCGGACCGGCAGGACGACGGCCGCTTCGGCGTGATCTACCTGGACCAGCCGCCGGACCGGCAGATGGCCTTCATCCGCCGCCTGCTGCCGGGGGCGCGCACGGTGGGGGTCCTGCTGGGCCGGCAGGGGCAGGCCAAGCGCCGGCGCCTGGCACAGGCCGCGCGCCGCCACGGCCTGGAGCTCAGGGCCGCCGTGGTGGAGGACCCGGCGCGGACCGCGGCGGTCATCCAGGACCTGGCCAGCGGCAGCGACGTGATCCTGGCGGTCTACGACCCGGTGGTGATCAACGCCCGCAGTGCGCGCTGGCTCCTGGTCTCCGCCTACCAGAAGCAGATACCGGTCATCGGTTTTTCACGCGCGTTCGTGCGGGCCGGGGCTTTGGCCTCGCTCTATTCATCGCCTAGACTGGTGGGCAGGCAGGCCGCCGAGATCATCCTGGACATGGCGGCACGGGGCCGCTGGCACCTGCGCGGGCATTACTATCCCCGGTATTTTTCCGTGGAGTTCAACCGGCGCCTGGCCCGCGCCCTGCGCATCCGGCTCCCGGACGAGGAGCAGCTCAGCCGCCACATGGAGGGCTATGTTCCCGATGCGGTTCTTTGACCCGCACAACTGGGGCATCCAGCGCCGCGTCATGGTCCTGGCCATGGTGCCGCTGGTCACCATTTCCGTGCTGCTGGGCACCTACATGATCTCGGAGCGGGTGCGCAACGCCTACGAGCATCTGGAGGAGCGCGGCAAGCTGCTGGCGGCGCACCTGGCCCCGGCGGCGGAGTTTCCCCTGTTTTCCAACAACACCCAGATGCTGCGCAACCTGGCCCTGAGCGTGGCCAAGGATCCCGACGTGGTCCGCGTGCGCATCCTCGACGAGTCGCGCCGCCAGCTCATCGAGGTGCGCAACCCGGCGCTGGACAAGGACGGGGCGGCGGCGGTGGACGGCGAGATCCTGACCTTCGAGCATGCCATCGGCGAGATGGGGCTTTCGGTCCTGGACTACGAGAGCGAGATCGTGGGCGTGGAGAAGCTGCCGGACACCAAGGTGCCCAAGGTCCTGGGCTGGGTGGCGGTGGACATCTCCAATGCCTCCCTCAAGGCCCACGAGGCCGAGATCATCATCAACGGCGTGCTGCTCATCGGCGTGGGCCTGTTCCTGAGCGCCTTTCTCGCCCTGCGCATCGGCGAGAGCGTGGTGGAGCCCATCCTGCGCCTGGTGGAGACGGTGGTGCGCCTGCGCAACGGCGAGCTGGATGCGCGCGTCGAGGCCCGCTCCGGCGGCGAGATCGGGCTGCTGGAGGAATGGATCAATGCCATGGCCTTCCGCATGCAGGCGGCGCAGCAGGCCCTGCAGTACAAGGTCAACGACGCCACCCGCGAGCTGCGGCAGACGGTGCGCACCCTGGAGGAGCGCAACGCCGAGCTGGAGCGCGCCCGGCGCGAGGCGGAGGAGGCGAGCCGGGTCAAGGCCGAGTTCCTGGCCAACATGAGTCATGAGATCCGCACCCCGCTCAATGCCGTCATCGGCTACACCCGGCTGCTGCAGGACACGCCGCTGTCACGCGAACAGCGCGACTACACCCGCACCATCTCCCAGTCGGCGTCGCTGCTGCTGTTCGTCATCGACGACGTGCTCAACTTCTCCAAGCTGGAATCTGGGCGCATCGAGCTGGAGCACATCTCCTTCGACCTCTACGGCTGCATGGAGGACATGGTGAGCATGTTCAGTCCCGCGGCCCACGAGAAGAACCTGGAGATGGTGCTGTTCGTGCACTCCGAGGTGCCGGCCCAGGTGTTCGGTGATCCGGCACGGCTGAACCAGATCACCGCCAACTTCGTCAACAACGCCATCAAGTTCACCGACGAGGGCAGCATCGTGGTCCAGGTGACCCTGGACCGGTGGGAAAACGAGCGCGCATACGTGCGCTTCGCCGTCACCGACACCGGCATCGGCCTGGACAAGGACAAGCAGGCCCGCCTGTTCGAGCCGTTCTCCCAGGCCGACAGCTCCATCACCCGCCGCTTCGGGGGCACCGGGCTGGGGCTGTCCATCTGCAAGCGGCTGGTGGACATGATGGGCGGCGAGGTGGGCGTGGAGAGCGAGCCGGGCAAGGGGTCCACGTTCTGGGCCACGGTGCCGCTGGAACCGGATCCGGCACCGGCCCGCCGGCCGGCGGGTGATCTGACGGGGCTCAGCGTGCTGGTGTGCGAGTCTCACCCGCTGGCCCGGCGCGCGGTGCGCAATGCCCTGCTGGGGATGTCGGCCGCGGTGTACACCGCCACCGATCTGGATGCGGCGCTGCCCATGCTGGAAGCGGCACGCGAGCGCGGCGAGGGGCACGACGTGCTGGCCCTGGGGCTGGCCCCGGCGGACTCCACGGGCGAGGCCCTGGAGGCGGTGGTGGCCCGGGTGCGTGCGGCCTGGGAGGGACCGCTGCTGCTGCTGCTCAGCGCTCATCCGCGCTCGCTGCCGGCGGCGGTGGAGGCCGACGAGCGCATCTGCGTGCTGAGCAAGCCAGTCCGGCGCGACGCCCTGCGCCGCATCATCGCCCGCGTGCTGGGGCTGGAGACCGCCGCCGGCGAGGAAACGCAGCCGGTGGCGCTCGATACCGGTTTCAGCGGCCTGCGCGTGCTGGCGGCCGAGGACAACGACTTCAACCGGTCGCTCATCGATACCTACCTGCGCAAGCTGGGCGTGGAGCCGGTGCTGGCGGAGAACGGCGCCGAGGCCGTGGCCCGGGCCCGGGAACAGGAGTTCGACATCGTGTTCCTGGACATCCACATGCCGGAGCTGGACGGCATCCAGGCGGCGGTGCAGATCCGGGCCATTTCGGACCACTATGCCGAGGTGCCCATCGTGGCCATGACCGCCGACGTGTTTGTCAACGAGTCCATGCCGGAGGACGCCCGCCACTTCAACGACTACCTGTTCAAGCCCATCAAGACCGAGGAGCTGGTCGCCGTGATCTTCCGGCAGACGGGGCGCGAGGCCAGCGCCGCGCCTTCATCGGGAACGGAGGAGGGTGCGGAGAACGTCGCCGCGTTGCACGAAACAACGGTCAGCACGGACGTGCCGGCCCATCTGGTGGAGCGGCTCATGGCCGAGCTGCCGGTGCAGCTGGCCAACCTGGAGGCGGCCTTTGTCCAGGACGACATCCCGCTCATGCGCGAGCATGCCCACCAGCTCTACGGCCTGTGCGGGTACTTCGGGGTGGCCACGCTGGCCGAGGCGGTGCAGTCGCTCCAGGAGGCGCTGCGGGCCGGCGACCGCGAGGCGGTGGCGGTGCGCCTCAAGGCGGTGAGCGAGGTCATCGCCGGCATGACCGGCGGCACCGCACAGGCACCGGAGTCGGGCACCGCGGGATGATTCAGATCTCGGATGTCAGATCTCAGATCTCAGATGTGGAGGACAACCCGGACTTGGCTGCACTCCAAATATCTGACATCTGACATCTGAGATCTGACGTCTGCAATCTGAATCAGCCCCGCTTGAGCAGCCGTTGCCTGTCGCGCTGCCAGTCGCGCTCGCGCTCGGCGGCGCGCTTGTCGTGCTTCTGCTTGCCCTTGGCCAGGGCGATCTCCAGCTTGGCCCGGCCGCGCTTCCAGTACATGGCGGTGGGCACCACCGTGAACCCCTTGCGTTCCACGGCACCGATGAGCTGGTTGAGCTCGCGGCGGTGGAGCAGCAGCTTGCGGGTGCGCTGGGGATCGGGCTGGATGTGGGTGGAGGCGGTGGGCAGGGGATTGATGAGGGCACCCAGCAGCCACGCCTCGCCGTCCTTGATGATCACGTAGGCGTCGCGGATCTGCACCCGGCCCGCGCGCAGCGCCTTGACCTCCCACCCCTCCAGCACCAGGCCGGCCTCGAAACGCTCGCCCAGGACGTAGTCGTGCCGGGCCTTCTTGTTGAGGACGATGGTGCTGGACGGCTCGCCTGCCGCCTTTTTCCTTTTGCCCATTTCGCCATTATACCTGCTCCGCCGTCCCGGGCCGCACGCGGTTGAGAACCGTCCCCGATTGGTTGAAAATGCGGGGCCGGAACCGAGGGGGGGAGATCCATGGCGGCACGCAAATCCATCCACGGCGAGTGGTCCTCGCGCTGGGCCTTCGTGCTGGCGGCCACGGGTTCGGCGGTGGGGCTGGGCAACATCTGGAAGTTCCCCTACATCACCGGCGAGAACGGCGGCGGCGCCTTCGTGCTGGTGTATCTCGCCTGTGTCGCGGTCATCGGGGTGCCCATCATGATGTCCGAGATCATGCTGGGGCGGCGCGGGCGCCAGAGCCCCATGAACACCATGCGGGTGCTGGCCGTGGAGTCGGGCCACAGCCCGGCCTGGCAGTACCTGGGCTGGATGGGGGTGCTGGCGGGCTTTCTGATCCTGTCCTATTACAGCGTCATCGCCGGCTGGGCCCTGGCCTATGTCTTCCGCACCGGCCTGGGCTGGTTCCAGGGCCAGACCGCGGACGGCGTGGGGCACATCTTCACCGAGTTCATCAACGATTCCGAGAGCCTGCTGTTCTGGCACACCGTCTTCATGGTGATGACGGTGGTGGTGGTCATGCGCGGGGTGCGCAGCGGCCTCGAGCGGGCGGTGAAGTTCCTCATGCCGGCACTGTTCGTGCTGCTGCTGATGCTGGTGGGCTACGCCATGAACACCGGCGCCTTCACGGCCGGGCTGGATTTCCTGTTCTCACCCGACTTCTCCCGCATCACACCGGCCAGCGTTCTCACCGCCATGGGACACGCCTTCTTCACCCTGAGCCTGGGCATGGGCGCGATCATGGTATACGGCTCGTACCTGCCGCGCCACACGTCCATCGCGCGCACCACGTTCATGATCGCGGGGGCGGACACGCTGGTGGCGCTGCTGGCGAGCATGGCCATCTTCCCCATCCTGTTCGCCAACGGACTCGAGCCGGACGAGGGTCCGGGGCTCATCTTCATCACCCTGCCGCTGGCCTTCGGCCACATGCCGGGCGGACTGCTGTTCGGCACCCTGTTCTTCATCCTGCTCACCTTCGCCGCCTGGACCTCGGCCATCTCGCTCATCGAGCCGGCCGTGACCTGGCTGGTGGAGAACCGCGGCATGCGTCGCATGGGGGCCTCGCTGGCGGCGGGGACGGTGACCTGGCTGCTGGGGGTGGCCACCGTGTTCTCGTTCAACGAGGACTCGGTCCTGGCCTTCGACTTCACTTTTGCCGGCGAGACCAAGACCAACGGGGTGTTCGACATTCTCGATATCCTCACCGCCAACTTCATGCTGCCGCTGGGCGGATTCTTCATCGCGGTATTCGCGGCCTGGTTCATGAACCGCGAGGCCAGCCGCGACGAGCTGGAGCTCAGGGAACCGGCCTACGACATCTGGCGCTTCCTGGTGCGCTATGTCACCCCCACGGCGGTGGCCATCGTGTTTCTCAACGTCATCGGCGTGGTGCAGTTCTGATGCCGGCGCGGCGGGACGCCGGCGGGAAGGGCAGGCGATGACGGTGGTGGCGCGCAGCGCACTGGTGCCGTACACGGCCGGGCAGATGTTCGACCTGGTGGACCGGGTCGAGGATTATGCCCGGTTCCTGCCCTGGTGCGCCGAGGCCCAGGTGACCCTGCGCACCGGGGAGGTGGTGGAGGCGCGGCTGCACGTGAGCTACGGCAGTCTCAACAAGTGGTTTGCCACCCGCAACACGCGGGTGCCTGGCAGGAGCATCCACATGTCACTGCTGGAGGGACCGTTCCGCAAGCTGGAGGGCGAGTGGACCTTCACCGACCTGGGCGGGGAGGGCAGCAAGGTCTCCCTGTACCTGGAGTTCCAGTTCACCAACCGCCTGGTGGGGCTGGCCGTGGGGCCGCGCTTCACCCAGATCGCCGATTCCCTGGTGGACGCCTTCAGCCAGCGGGCGCGTGAAGTCTATGGCTGAGGCGGCACCGGACAAGGACACCATCCCGGTGGAAGTGGCCTATGCCCGCCCCGACGTGCAGGTCATCCTCGAGCTGGAGGTGCCCCGGGGCACCACGCTGGTGGAGGCCATCCGGCGCTCCGGCATCCTCGAGCGTTTTCCCGAGATCGACCTGGCCCGCAACAAGGTGGGCATCTTCGGCCGCCTGAGCAAGCCGGACACGGTGCTGCGCGAGGGCGACCGGGTGGAGATCTACCGGCCGCTCATCGCCGACCCCAGGGCCAGCCGGCGCAAGCGGGCGGAGAAGAAAAAACAGGAACAGCGCCGGGACCCGGAGTCCGGCGGATCTACCTGACCGCCTGGGGCACGGCCCCGGCGGTGCCGATGCCTTCCTTGACCATGCGCACCAGCCTGTCGCCCTCGAAGAACAGGGTCAGCCGCGCCCGGCTGGAGTGCTGATCGCCGGTGCGATCGATGAACAGGTACACGTAGTCCCAGCGGTCGGGGTGGAAGGGATCCTGGATCAGCGGGGTCCCCAGGACGAAGCGCACCTGGTCGCGGGTCATGCCGGGCCGGATCCGGGCCACCGCCTCGGGTTCCAGCACGTTGCCCTGCTGCACGTCGGGCCGGTAGCCCGTGCAGGCGGCCATTCCCATGGCCAGAATGGTAATGAGAAGGGTTCGCATTGTATTTCCGGAGCGATATACTAAGCCTTGGGTATTGCGCCATGATAACCCAAGCCGGTGCCCCGGGCACCGCCACCGGAGCGATGGAAAGTCAGGACCTCAAGAAAGCCGGCCTCAAGGCCACCCTCCCGCGGCTCAAGATCCTCAACATCCTCGAGAAGAGCAGGCTGCGCCACATGAGTGCCGAGGACGTGTACAAGGCCCTCATGGAGACCGGCGAGGACGTGGGCCTGGCCACGGTGTACCGGGTGCTCACCCAGTTCGAGTCGGCGGGGCTGGTGCGGCGCCACCATTTCGAGGGCGGCCACTCGGTGTTCGAGCTGGACCACGGCAAGCACCACGACCACATCCTCTGCATCAAGTGCGGGCGGGTGGACGAGTTCATGGACGAGACCATCGAGGAACGCCAGCGGGTCATCGCCAGGAAGGCCGGCTACGACATGACCGACCATTCCCTCTACATCTACGGCATCTGCACCGACTGCCAGAAGAAGGAAAAGGGCAGGGGCCGGTAGGCCAGGTCAGGCGCCGGCGGGTGTTTCCTCGCCGCGCGCCACGCGCCGCCCGCCGCCCGCGGCACCGGCCCGCTCCATCATCTCGCGCGCATGGGAGCGGGTGCGCTCGGTGATCTCCACCCCGCCCAGCATGCGGGCGATCTCCTCCACCCGCTCGGCCTGATCCAGGGCCCGGATGCGGGTGCGGGTGGCGCCTTCGGCGGTGCGCTTCTCCACCTGCAGGTGATGATGGCCCTGGGCGGCCACCTGGGGCAGGTGGGTCACGCACAGGACCTGGCGCGCGGCCCCGAGCTCGCGCAGGCGCTGGCCCACGATCTCCGCCACCCGGCCGCCGATGCCCACGTCCACCTCGTCGAACACCAGGGTGGGCACGGCCTGATCGCTGGCGGCGATGACCTGCACCGCGAGGCTGATGCGCGACAGCTCGCCGCCCGAGGCCACGCGGTTGAGCGGTCCCGGCGGCTGGCCGGGGTTGGCGGCGACCCGGAACTCCACCCGCTCGGTGCCGTGGGCGGCGGGCTCGGCCGGCTCCACCGCCACCTCGAACACGCCGCCCTCCATGCCCATTTCCTGCATGGCCGCGGTCACTGCCCGGGCCAGCCGGGTGCCGGCCTGCCGGCGCCGCCGGCGCAGCGCGCGCGCGGCCTCCTCGTAGGCGGCCCGGGCCTGGGCGGCCTCCCGCTCCAGGTGCTGGAGCCGGTCCTCGCTGTCGTCCAGCTCGGCGGCCTCGGCCCGGAGGCGCTCCAGCAGGGCGGGCAGGTCATCGGGGTCCACCTGGTGCTTGCGGGCCAGGGTGAGCAGGGCGTCCAGGCGCCGTTCCACCTCGGCCAGCCGCGCCGGGTCCAGGTCCAGGCGCTCGGCATAGCGGCGGATGGCCCCCGCCGCCTCGTCCACGGCGATGGTGGCCTGCTCCAGCAGGG
>JALUTW010000304.1 GCA_027021685.1 Chromatiales bacterium
GGCGTGCTCCAGGCCCATGTGGCCGCTCCCCAGGGACTGGCCCTGCAGCGCCCCAAGTCGGCCGCCGGCAGCCTGCGCTGGGTGGAGCTGGTGCGCCACGCGTCCCTGGAGCAGGCGGCGGCCCCCCTCCATGAGCGGGGGTTCCAGCTCGTTGCCGCGCACCCCGACGGCGGCGCGCGCGATTTCCGCGAGCTGGACTACACCCGGCCCACCGCCTTCGTCCTGGGCGCGGAGCTGGACGGGCTGTCGCCAGCGGCCCTGGCCGCCGCCGACCACACCGTGGTGGTGCCCATGCACGGCATGGTGGAGTCACTCAACGTCTCGGTGTGCGCGGCGCTGCTGCTGTACGAGGCCATGCGCCAGCGCGAGGCGGCGGGGATGTACGACACGCCGCGCCTGGATGCCGGCACCCGGCAGCGGCTGCTGTTCCAGTGGGCGTGGCCGCGCATCGCCCGCCACTGCCGCGAACAGGGCCTGCCCTACCCGCCGCTGGACGAGGCCACCGGCGAGCTGCGCCTGGAAGGGGAGCTGGGACAGGCCGTGCGCCGCCGTGCGCGGCGCTGACCCGGCAATGGCCTCACGAACCGCGGTATTGAACCGGGCGCCGGCGCCCCCATATGCTGGCTCGGTTGTCCATTGAACCGCACATCCCGAGGAGGTGCAGGACATGACCGACAATGCCGACACCCTCACCCTCAAGCCCAGGCAGCACGGCAAGCTGGGCATCATTCACTGCGGGGTGACCCGCGAGGGCCTGGTCACGGTGGCCGGTGAACAGCTCGCCATCGAGGACGGCCAGGAAGTGACGGCCACGCGGGCCGCGGTCAAGGTGACCCGCAAGGGAGACGACTACGTCTTCACCCGCACCGCCGCGCAGGCGGCCTGACGGGCCGTTTGAAAAACAGCCTGTCAGCGCGAGGCCGGGACGCCCCGCCCGCACCTCGGGCGTGCGGGCGCCGGACGTGGCGCAGCCGCACCCGGACCTGCGCCGGGTGCGGCGCGTTTGTCAACGCCCGCCGGGGAATCACGGTGCGAGACGGCGGCGGCACCAGCCGCCGCCGTCGTTCCGGTCGTAGGCAAAGCGATCGTGCAGCCGGTCCTCGCGCGCGATCCAGAACTCCCACCGGTCCGGCACCACGCGGTACCCGCCCCAGTGCGGCGGCCGCGGCACCGGCCCGTGCGCGAAGCGGCGCGCGTACTCCTCCACCGCCGCTTCCAGCACCCCGCGGCGAGTGATGGCTTCGCTCTGGGCCGAGGCCCAGGCCCCGATCTGGCTGCCGCGGGGACGGCCGGCGAAATAGGCATCGGACTCTTCGCCCGAGGTCTTCTCCACCCGGCCCTCCACGCGCACCTGCCAGCCCAGGGGATCCCACCAGAACACCAGCGCCGCCCAGGGCACGCGCTCCAGCTCGCGGCCCTTGGCACTGAGATAGTTGGTGTGGAAGACCAGCCCCCGCTCGTCGAACGAACTCAGAAGCACGATGCGCGCCTTGGGCCGGTCGTCCAGCCCCACGGTGGCCAGGGTCATGGCGTTGGGCTTGTCGATCTCCGCACCGGCCGCCGCCTCGTACCAGCTTCGGAACAGGGCCAGGGGATCGTCTTCCCGGCTGGGATCGGTCATGGGGAAACTTCCGGGTCGGGTACTACAGGTCCACCGGCATGAAGTAAAACACGAACCGGCCGCCGTCCACGTCCACCTTCAGGGTCGCGCCGTGATGGACGGCATAGTCCACGTAGCCGGGCACCGCGCTGTCCAGGTGGCATTCACCGGCATGCTGGGGCGACTCGAAATCGCGGTCGCGATCGTACCACGACAGCAGCATGGCGTCCCCCAGCCGCCGCCCGGCCTCGGCCCGGGCCAGCGCCATGGCCTGCCGGTAGTCCGCGGGCGGGGGATGGGGGTGCAGGGCGACGGTCTCGATGCCCGATTCATCGGGGGCGGCCGGCAGGGGGCAGGCGGGTTCAGT
>JALUTW010000305.1 GCA_027021685.1 Chromatiales bacterium
CCCCTCACCCTGTCCCTCTCCCGGCGGGAGAGGGGACCGTTTTTTCGCCCACGGTGGGACCCGGCGCCGCGACCGGTTCTTCCGTCCCCCTCTCCCCCTGTGGGGGAGAGGGCCGGGGTGAGGGGGTTGAACAGCCGGGAAAAACGGGGTCGCTGCCGTTCCGCCGGTTTGTGCCGCGAGGGATCCGTCGATGATGCGCCGTGGTCTGTCCATTCTTCTCCTGTGCCTGCTGGCCGCGCCGCTGCCGGCGGCGGAGGTGGTGGTCCTGGGATTGTTCAAGGACTTCGCCGTGCTGGAGGTGGATGGCAAGCGCTACCGCCTGCGGCGCGGCGAGAGCACGCCCGAGGGCATCCGGCTGGTGTCCGCGGACAGCGAGCAGGCCGTGCTGGAGATGGACGGCCGCCGCGAGACCCACCGTCTGGGCAGCCGGATCCGGGTGGGCGGTGCCGCCAGGCCCGCCGCGGGCAAGGCCCCGGCCGAGGTGCGCATCTGGCCCAGCCGCGGCATGTACGTCACCGCCGGCTCGGTCAACGGGCACCCGGTGACGTTCCTGGTGGACACGGGCGCGAGCTGGGTGGCCATGGGCGAGGCCCTGGCGAAGCGCCTGGGCATCGACTACCGCTACCGCGGCGAGCCCGGTGTGGCCCAGACGGCCAACGGGCCGGTGCGGGTCTACCGGGTGACCCTGGACCGGGTCAAGGTGGGCGGCCTGGAGCTGCGCAACGTCCAGGGGGCGGTGCTGGAAGGAGGCATGGGCGGCGAGGTCCTGCTGGGCCAGTCCTTTCTCAACCGGACCACCATGGTCCGCGAGGGTCAGGCCCTGATCCTGCGCAAGCGGTTCTGAACCGGTGTTCGCGCCCGGGGGACGCTCCTGCGGAGGTCGGGTTGCGCCGGTGGACATGCCGGCAGCGGTCATTGGGCCCCTGCCTTCCGTCCTCTGTCTTCCGGATCACGGGAGCCCGTCGCGCACCTTGTCGCGCTCGATGAGGGCGTAGGCCGAGTGGTTGTGGATGGACTCGAAGTTCTCCGACTCCACCACGTAGGCATCGATGCGGTCATCGTCGTTGAGGCGGGCGGCGACGTCGCGCACCATGTCCTCGACGAACTTGGGATGGTCGTAGGCGTGCTCGGTGACGTACTTCTCGTCCGGGCGCTTGAGCAGGCCGAACAGCTCGCACGAGGCCTCCTGCTCCACCAGCTCGATGAGTTCCTCGATCCAGACGAAGTCGTTGATGCGGGCGGTGACGGTGACGTGGGACCGCTGGTTGTGGGCGCCGCGGTCCGAGATCTTCTTGGAGCAGGGGCACAGGCTGGTCACCGGCACCACCACCTTGATGGTCATGTAGTGCTCGCCCTTGTGCACCTCGCCGATGAAGGTGACGTCGTAGTCCATGAGGCTCTCGACCTTCGTCACCGGCGCCTTCTTGTTGATGAAGTAGGGAAAGTTCATCTCGATGTGGCCGGACTCGGCCTCCAGGCGCTCGGCCATCTCCGCCAGCATCTCCTTGAACGACTTCACCGAGATCTCGCGCTCGTGGTTGTTGAGGATCTCCACGAAGCGCGACATGTGCGTGCCCTTGAAGTTGTGGGGCAGGTTCACGTACATGTTGAAATTGGCGATGGTGTGCTGCTCGCCGCCGTCGCGATCGGAGATCCGCACCGGGTGGCGGATGTCCTTGATGCCCACCTTGTTGATGGGGATGCGCCGGGTGTCGGCGCTGTTCTGCACGTCGGCAATCATGGGCGTGGCGGGCTCGGGCACGGGGCGGGACATGGCACTTACCTCTCGCTGTAGCTGACGCAGGCGCGCTCGGTCTCCCACAGGGTGACCCGGCTCACCGACACCGCGTCGCTGTTGAGTTCGCGCGCCAGGTTGCGATACAGGTGGGCGGCGATGTTCTCGGCGGTGGGGTTGATCTCGTCGAAGGGCGGAATCTCGTTGAGGTTGCGGTGATCCAGACCC
>JALUTW010000306.1 GCA_027021685.1 Chromatiales bacterium
GGGCGGTGCGCGTGGAGGTGGCGTACTCGGAGGTGCAGTGGAGCTGGGAATACATCTGCCGGCTGGGCGGGATGTCGCCGGAGGACCCGCGGTACGTGGCGGAATATCATCTGCACCAGCGGTACCGAGACGTGCGGGTGGATGAAGACCTGCGGCGGACGCGCCTTCAGCGGCTGGACCTGGAAGGGTATGTACACGAGGACAAGAGCGAAGAAGAAGTCCGGCGCGGCTACCTGATGCCCATTGCGCAGGCCCACCGGGAGAACAATCCGGAAGACGGCTCGCTTCAAACCCAGGCCAGGCAGACCCTTTACCACCTGATCCCGCCCAAGGCATCCACCCGCAAGCCGCTGGTGGAACGAAAGCTGCCGGTGCTGGTGCTGCTGGACCCGCTGGGGGTGGCGGACCGGCTGCACGATGCCCTTTCCCGGCACTACTTTGACCACGCCGAATGGATGAGCCAGTACCAGGCGGGCGCAAGGGAAAGGGAAGCAGCAGCCCCGGGGCGCGATGCTGCGGGCAACGAAATCGAGAGACCGCCGGCCACACGGTACAAGAAGCTCCTGGTGGCCCAGTATGTCAGGGCCATTCTGGAGGCCAACCCCGGCCTCAACCGGGACAAGGACCTGGTGGACGAAGCGGGCGCGCGGGCCTTTATCGGTTTCTTTGAAGAGGAATCCGGCCGGGCCGCGGAACGGCTGGAAGAGCTGGGCGGGGCGCTGGTGTCGTACCTGGAGCGCGACGCGGTGAACTCCGCGCTGCCGCTGGAGCCTGACAGCGTGGCGGCGGCGCTGCTGGACTATCACCTGGGGCCGGCGATGCTGGACCACCATCGCGGGAGCGAGCGGGTGGGACGGGGGCTGTCGCGGTTGGCGGGCTGGTTCGAAGTGCTCAACCAGACCGACGCGGGCCACCGGTTCCTGGTACGACAGCTCGAGGAACGGGAGAGCCTGGTCAACCGTGCGCTGGGGGTGGTGATGACCGGCCGGTTGCGTGAGGAGCTGGCGAAGGCCCGTCCGGGCACGGCGTCGGGAGTGCGGGTGGCGCTGCCGGAGCGGGTGGAGGACTGGCGGGCACACGTGGCGCGGGCCTATGGCATCGCATCGACGGTGCAGGGCGCGGTGGCGGACCTGGTGGGGCTGCTGTCGCGGGCGTACCGGGTCAAGCTCCGGAACCGGGCCGGCGGGCGGATGATGGACAGCGGCAGCGTGCGGGGCGAATTCGAGCGGCTGCTCAGGATATTGACCGTGCTGTACGGGCGCGAACTTGCGCTGGACCGGACCGACCATGCCCGGCTGCGGGCGGCGATGGTGCTGCGCGAGGCGGGGACGGCGGGCCCGCTGGTGCTGGGGATCCGGCCGGGGATGGCGAACCCGGATGCGCAGGTGTACTACGTGCGCATCGAGGACGCGCCCATCGTGTCGCCGGCGGTGCAGAAATACCTGGCGTCGTACCCGGCGCGGGTGTTCATGGCGCTGCAGGGTCTGAACCTGGCGCTGGCGTGGGAGGAGCTGGTGGAGCGGGGACTGGAGTCGGAGGCGGCCATGGTCGATCTCATCCGGCTGACCTTCGACACCCTGGACCTGGGCACCTCGGCGGCGCAGATGTACTACGAGCTGTCGGCGGTCCGGCAGGCGGGCCTGGTCCGGGCCGGGGCCCTGGCCCGGGGCGTTGCGCCGGGCCTGCACCGGCTGGGCAGCCTGACCTCGGTCGTGCGCGGCCTGGGCGGCATGGCCGCGGTGCTGGAGATAGGCTCCGCCGTGGCCGGGTTGCGGGCGGATATGCAGGGGATAGAACGGGCGCGCTTGGAAAGGAATTTTGCTGAGGAACGTGCTCGTAGCCGAAGCGCCGATCTCAACCGTTTGGGCATTGCCACGGGCGGCCTGATGGTGGCGGCGATTGTGGCGGCGCCGGTGTCGGCGACGGCGGCGGTGGTGGCGGGCGTG
>JALUTW010000307.1 GCA_027021685.1 Chromatiales bacterium
ACATCGGAGCCCAGGGCCCAGGGAATGCCGTGGCGGCGCACCGCCTCCAGGTCCATGCGGCCGGAGTCCAGGGCCTCGTTGCTGGACGGGCAGTGGGCGATCCAGCAGCCGCGTTCCAGAAGGCAGTCCCATTCCCGCTCCGACATGTGGATGCAGTGGCCCAGCACCGTGCGCGGCCCCAGCAGGCCGGCACGATCATAGACGTCGGTGTAGTCGGCGGCCTCGGGGAAGGCCCGCGCCACCGCCGCCACTTCGGCCGGCGACTCGGCCAGATGGGTCTGGACGAAGCAGCCCAGCTCCCGGGCCAGCCGGCCGGCGGCCTCCAGCAGGCCGGCACTGCAGCTCAGGGCGAAGCGGGGGCTCACCGCGTAGTGATCCGGATCCTGCGACCGGGCCAGTTCCAGCAGGGCCTCCGGGACCGGCGGGACCCCGCCCCCCGTGTCCATGAGCACGTTGCCCAGCACCCAGTGGCCCTGCAGCTCCTCCCGCGCGATGTGCAGCGCCCCGGTGTGCACGCTGGAGTAGGCCATGCCGCCCACCGTCCCCGCCCGCAGCACGTCGGCGGCAAATGCCCGCGCCCGGGCCCGGGCGTGGACCGGGTCGGCGAAGCGGGCCTCCTCGGGATAGATGTGGTGCTCCAGCCACGACAGCAGCTCGCCGCGAAACCGCCCGCGCACGGCATGCTGCACCCAGTGGACGTGGAGGTCGATGAAGCCGGGCACGATCACCCCGTCCAGCTCCCGGGGCTCGGCTCCGGCGGAGGCCACCCGGTCAAAGGGCCCGCAGGCCGCGATGCGGCCCGACTCCACCAGCAGGCCGCCGTCGGGGTGATAACGCCAGGCGGTCTCGGAGACGGGATCGAGAATGGCTGCCCGAAAAAGTGTCTGCATCGCCACCGGCTCCCCCTGGTCTGGTGACCGATGCCCAACTCTAACGGACCGGGGAGACGCCCGACAAACGGGTGGAACCCATCACCAGAATGGTGCCGGCAAGTGGACTCGAACCACCGACCTACTGATTACGAATCAGTTGCTCTACCAGCTGAGCTATGCCGGCAAGGGGAAATGCAGACGGCGGGCAGTATACTGAATCGCGGGCGACAGCGGAACGCGCCGGCTCAGCGTTGCGAGCGGACGCGGATGATGACCTCCACGCCCTCGGTTTCGGTGCCCTCGGGCGCCCGCGGCAGGTGCTCGATGGCCACCTCGCCCTCGTCGATGTCCATGAGGGTGCCCGTGTCCACGTTGTAGAAATGGTGGTGAGGCGTGGTGTTGGAGTCGTAGAAGGTCTTGGTGGGGTCCACCACCACCTCGCGCACCAGGCCCTTGCGGGCGAACAGGCCCAGGGTGTTATAGACCGTGGCCTTGGACACGTGGGCGCCGCCGGCGTTGACCGCCTCCAGCACCTGGTCGGCGGACAGGTGCTGGGGCCGCGCGAACAGGAGACATGCGATGTCCACCCGCTGCTGGGTGGGCATGATGCCGTGGGCACGCAGGCGCTCAATCACCTTGTCCCTGTTAAGGGATTGTTTTTCAACGAGTTGGCTCATTAGCCCGAGTATAAACCATGGTTAAGGCGCGCGTCCAATTCACGCCGCCTCCCGGCCCGGCGAATACGGGGCCGGATCCAGCGCCGGCGTCCGTCCCAGCATGAGATCGGCCACCAGCCGGGCCGAGGCCGGCGCCAGCACCAGGCCGTTGCGGTAGTGCCCGGTGGCCACCCACAACCCCTTGATTTCCTGGTGTTCCCCCATGAAAGGCACCCCCGTGGGAGAGCCCGGCCGCAGCCCCGCCCACTGGCGCACCACCGGCAGCCCCGCCAGCGCCGGGGCGATGCGCCGGGCCTCGGCCATGAGTTCCTGGCGGGCCTCCCGGGTCACCGACTTGTCGAAACCCGCCTCCTCCAGGGTGCTGCCGGCCAGCACGTGCCCGTCGCGCCGCGGGATGACATATCGCTCGCGGGACAGGACGATGCGGTGCAACAGGCCCGGTGGCCCATGGAAAAGGATCATCTGCCCCCGCACCGGCCGCACGGGGATGACCAGCCCGAGGGGCTCCAGCAGGCCGGCGCTCCAGGCCCCCGCCGCCACCAGCACCTGGCCGGCCGGCACCGTCCCCGACGAGGTCACCAGGTCCCGGACCCCGCCGTCCCGGGTGCGGATGGCCTGGACCTCCACCCCCTGGCGGAACTCCACCCCCTGCAACTCCAGGGCCCGGCGCAGGGCCTGGACCAGGCGCGGGTTGCGCACCTGGGCCACCTCCGGCAGCCACAGCACCGGCGGCCCCACCTTCCCCAGGCCCGGCTCCACCGCCCGCGCGCCCGCCTCATCCAGTGTCTCCAGGGGTATGCCGTGGGCGGCGGCCCACCTGCGCGCGGTTTCCACCTCGCCGGGATCCAGGTCGCCCATGAGCAGCCCCGAGCGGGTCCACTGGGGATCGAGCCCGGTCTCTCCGGCCAGCGCCTCCGCGAGATCCGGCCACATGGCCTGGCTGGCCGCGGCCAGGCGGGTCACCGCCTCCGGGTAGCGCCACGGGTACAGGGGGGAGAGGATGCCGCCGCCGGCCCAGGAGGATTCGGCCCCCGGCTGGCCGCGCTCGAGCACGGTCACCCGGGCCCCGGCCGCTGCCAGCTCCCGGGCTGCCAGCAGCCCCATAATTCCCGCGCCAATTATAGTGAAATCAGGGATCATTGCCTCAGCACCGGGGAACGCCACCGCCGCTCGTCGGTCGCCGCGCGCCGCCGGTCGGCCCGCGCCGGACAGGGAACCGCAACCGTACTATAAATTCCGGCATGAAGAGAATGCATGCAGGCCTGACGCTGGTGGAACTCATGGTCACCCTGGCCGTGTTCGCGCTGCTGGTGGTGATCGCGGTGCCGGCGTTCAACAACGTCATCAACATCAACCGCACGGCGGAGGGCATCAACGCCATCTCGCGCGACCTGTCCATGGCCCGCAGCGAGGCCCTGGCCCGCAACGCCAACGTCACCATCTGTGCCAGCACCAACGCCGTCACCGCCGCCACCCCCACGTGCAGCGGGGCCAATGCGTGGGAAACGGGCTGGATCGTGTTCGTCGACTTCAACCGCGACGGTGTCATCAACGGCAACGACGTCCTGCTGCGCGCCACCGGCCCCATCGCGTCCGGCTACACCCTGCTCGCCTCGGGGTTCGACGACACGACCCAGATCCAGTTCCGACCCACCGGCGAACCCCGGGATATCAACGGCAACGGCATCAACCAGGGCACCTTCCGCCTCAGGGACAACAACGCCGACACCAACCAGAACAAGCGCATTCGCGCCATCAATGTCTCGCCGGTGGGCCGCGTGTCGCTGGCGGTGGACAGCAACGGCAACGGCATCGTGGAAGACTACAATGGCAACGATATCACCAGCTGAAGGCGGCGCTCCGGCGGCCCGGTACGGCCGGGGGTTCACCCTGCTGGAGATCATGATCGCGCTGCTCATCCTCTCCATCGGCCTGCTGGGGCTGGCGGGGCTGCAGGCCAACGGGCTGCGCCAGAACAACAACGCCCTCATGCGCACCTATGCCATGATCCAGGCCTACGACATGGCCGAACGCATGCGGGCCAACCCTGCCGGGGTCAGTGCCGGGAACTATGCCCTGGCTGCCGCCACCACCTCGCCAGCCGATCCCGGGCAGTATTGCATCGGCACGGGAAGCGACTGCAATGCCGCCCAGCTGGCGGCAGCGGACATCTTCGAATGGTGGCAGCAGACCAACAGCCTCCTGCCCTCGGGCACCGGGTCCATCCAGCCCTCGCCCGTGGCCGGCGGCACGGGCAACGAGTGGACCATCACCGTCATGTGGGACGAGGAGCGCACCGGGGCGACCGGCACCGGCTGCGGTCCGGATCCCACCGTGGACCTCAAGTGCTACACCCTCACCTTCGATCCATGAGCCTCCGGGAAGTACGTGCAATGACCTGTGTTCGCAAAACCTCCATCGGCCTCACCCTGGTGGAACTCATGGTGGCCTTGGCCGTGTTCTCGGTCCTCATGCTGGGTCTGGGCACCGTCTACCAGGCCAACAAGCGCAACGGTGTCGTGCAGCGGGAGTTCGCCTACCTGCAGGAGAACGCACGCTTCGCCCTCAACATGATCGCGCAGGACATCCGCCAGGCGGGCTTCGCCGGTTGCAACCCCGAGGTCAAGATCCTGCTGGACAAGACCGATCCCGCCTACGACCCGGCCCTGTTCGATTTTTCCACCTCGCTGGAGGGCTTCGAGTTTGTCGGCACCGATCCCGGCAAGTCGTACAACCTCGCCAGCATTGGCACGGCTCCAGTCACCGCATGGCAGGGCACCGGTGGCGGAGCACTGCCGGCGTCGTTCAGCAACGCCGTCTCGGGCTCCGACGTGCTGGTGGTCAAGTCCGCACGAACCGCTGACGGGGTGTTCCCGGGGGCGAACACCCCACAGAACTCGGCCTCGATACCACTGACGGGACCGAGCGGCATTCCGGCTGGCACCATCGTGATGATCTCCGACTGCAAGAATGCAGACGTCTTCCAGAATACCGCCAACGAGAGTGCCAGCACCCTGACCCGGGGCACCGGGGCCGGCGGCAACAAGCCGGGCAACGTCCCGCCCGGGGGCAACCCGTTCAGTCATGACTACCGGGATGTCGCCCGTATCCTGGTCGCGGACATCAACGGCTATTACGTCAGCCTGGGTGCCAACGGGGAGCCGGGCCTGTTTCGCACCTCGTTCCGTAACGGTTCGGCATCACCACCGCAGGAAATCGCCGGCGGCGTGGAAAACATGCAAATCCTCTACGGGGAGGACACGGACAGCACCCCCGATTTCCAGCCCGACCGGTATGTCCCGGCGAACCAGGTGACCGATCCCAGACGGGTGGTGGCCGTCCGCATCGCTTTGCTCATGCGCAGCCCGCAGGACATTCCGCGGCCGCAGATCACGACGGTGCCCTCGTTTCTCGTCGCCGGCCCCAACGCCGCCACGGGGGTGACCATCACCCCGCCTGCGACCGATGCCGCCCGCCTGCGCAAGACCTTCTCCACCACCATATTCGTACGCAACGCCGCGCTCTGCCGCCGGCTGGCCGGTGAAACCGAATGCTGAGGATCCGCGACATGACGAATACCCTGTCGAATATCGGCACACGCGTCCGGGGCGCGGCCCTGGCCACCGCCCTGATCCTGCTCCTGGTGCTGACCATCGTCGGTGTGTCAGTCATGAATACGGTACTGCTCGAGGAACGCATGGCCGGCAACCTGCGCGACCAGTTCCGGGCCTTTGCCACGGCGGAAACGGCCCTGGTCGCGGCCGAGAACCAGCTCGCCAATAACTGGAAGCTTGGCGTTCCCGCAACTCCGGACTGTTCCAACCTGATTTGCGACTCGAGCAACGGCAGCCCGTTCGTATCCACCAACCTCGGCACCTTCGAGGACAACGCCCACAACGATGCCTTTTGGAGCGCCACCGGCACCGGGGCCATCGCCCAGGCCTATGGCGGCACCATCAACGGCCAGGCAAAGCCCGCCACCTATATCATTGAGTGGAACGGCTTCGTATGCAGCACAGCTGAAACCGGCTGTCAAGGAGGAAGCGCCTTGTTCTATTACACGGTGACCGCGCGCGGGATCGGTGCCGACCCCAACTCGGTCGCCATCGTCCAGAGCAGTTTTGCCCGTAAAGAGGACATGCATACCCTCTATTGATGCAGTGGCAGGTACACCAGGAGAAGCAGTCATGAACATTCCCGCATATGTCCGCAGAGTCTTGCACCGGGCAGGCACCATCCTCCTGGCCGGCCTGGCTAGCATGGCGGCCACCGCCGCCATCAACCTGGACCTCAGCCAGGTCCCCATGGACGTCCAGGAGGGCGTGGATCCAAACATCATCTTCACCTTCGACGATTCCGGCAGCATGGCCTGGGGCTTCCTGCCCGATTCCATGTGGTTCAGCGACGGGTACCGGGGCGATGACCCACAGTATCGCTCCCCCGACTACAATCTGATTTACTTCAACCCGGACGTGGCCGCGGCCGGCGGCTATGTCCCCGCCGTGGACGAGGCCGGCAACAGCCTCGGGGACATGAGCTTCACCAGCGCCTGCCTGGACGGTATCCTGAAGATCGGGTGCAACGTGGACCTCTCCACCAGCTACCGGGCCACTGCGGAGTGCAGAACAGGATGGTCAAGCTGCACAGATACCGGCCCCACCATCAGCCTGACCAACGGGGAATACTACTATTACCGCTACGAGCCGGCAGCCACTTCGTGCAGCCCGGCGGACAAATCCAACCCCAACTGCTACAAGGGCTACACCCTGACCACGGCACAGGAAAAACAGCAGTTCGCCAACTGGTATTCCTATTACCGGCTGCGCCACCTGGCGGCCAAGACCGCCGCCAGCCGGGCCTTTGCCAAGTTGAGCCCCAGCGTACGGCTGTCCTACCAGTGGCTGTGGGAACCCAATGGAAATGCTCCCATGCCCACCATGCACCAAGCCTTTACCGGCAGCGCGCGTACCAACTTTTTCAACTGGCTCTTCAACGTGCCCACCAACGGCTGGACGCCGCTGCAGCGCGCCTTTGACCGTGCCGGGCGGAAGTACCAGGAATCCGGGCCGAACAGTCCCTATGCGAAGGTCCCCGGCGGCTCCGCGCCGGGTGATGACGTTGAGTATGCGTGCCGGCAGAACTTCCACATCGCGTTCACTGACGGAGAATGGAACAGGACTGACGTGTTCGATGGCGAGAATCCAAACGGGATCAGCGACGTCGATGACTCAAATTTCTCGCTTCCCAGCAACTCGTATGGAATATCCGGCTATACACCAAAGCCCCCGTTCAAGGGCCCGGAAAACAAATATCTGGCCGATATCGCGATGTATTACTGGGGCACCGACCTGCGCCCGGACCTGGAGAACAAGGTTCCGGAGTACATCGTCGACAAAACAGGCACCAACGCTCAGATTTTCTGGAACCCGCGCAACGACCCGGCCAACTGGCAGCACATGGTGACCTTCACCGTCTCCCTGGGCCTGTCGGGCAACCGCGTGTTCGATCCCAGTGACCCCTGGGGAGGCGGAGACTTCCCTGCCCTGGCCGCCGGCACCCTCCAGTGGGGCTCCGACCACGTGGATGACCTCTGGCACGCCGCAGTCAACGGGCGGGGCGGCTATTTCACCGCGTCCAATCCCCAGCAGCTGGTGGACAGCTTCACCAGGATCCTCAACGCCATCGCCTCGCGCAAGGGGTCGGCCACGGCGCCCGCCACCAGCTTCCCGCTGTTCGCCTCGGGGACCCTGCTGTACATGCCGCGGTTCGACACCGGTGACTGGACCGGCGATCTGGTGGCGGTGGACGTGCAGGATGTGATCAACCAGCTCATCGCCAACAACGGCGTCGCCTCGGGGACACTGAGCCTGGCCGAGCTGGACGCCATTGCCAAATGGCACGCACGGGATGTGCTAGAGAGCCAGAGCAGCCGGACCATCATCACCTATGACCCGGATGCCAGGAAGGGCATCCCCTTCAACTGGACCGCCATGACCTCCGGCGGCACCCTGCAGACACTGCTGGACCAGGATGACTACGGCGTCAGCGGGCGCGGTCCCGACCGGGTGGCCTACTTCCGGGGCGACCGCAGCAAGGAGGGCAGCTCCGACCCCACCACGCAGTTCCGCATCCGCCAGTATCTGCTGGGCGACATCGTCAACTCGACGCCGCAGCTCGTGGGGCCGGCCGGACGGCTGTATCCCGACGACCTGGAGTCGAAGAAGTACAGCGACTTCAAGACCGCCATGTGCACGCGCAACCGGCGCCTCTACGTCGGCGCCAACGACGGCATGCTGCACGTGTTCGATGCCGGCACCTTCGACTGCCAGACCCAGACCGGCACCCCCGGCACCGGCCAGGAAATCATGGCCTACCTGCCGTCGCCGGTGTACCGCAACCTGTACAAGTTGACTTCTTTCGACTATACCCACCGGTTCTTCGTCGACGGGCCGCCGGTGGTGGAAGACGTCTTCATCAACGGTGACTGGGCCACCGTCCTGGTGGGCGGACTCAATGCCGGCGGCCAGGGTATCTACGCACTGGACATCACCAGCGGCAATTTCTCCGAGGGTGCGGCGGCCAGCCACGTCCTGTGGGAATTCACCGACGTGGACGACCCCGACCTGGGCTATACCTTTGCCCAGCCGCGCATCGCCAAGACCAACCTCTCGGGCGGCAACTGGGCCGTGCTGGTGGGCAACGGCTACAACAACACCGAGGACGACACCGCGGTGGGCGGCAAGGTGAGCGCCACCGGCAACGCCGTGCTGTTCGTGCTTGACATGCAGACCGGTTCGGTGCTGGCCAAGCTGGACACCGGGGTCGGCGAGTCGGACCCCGCATGCAACGGCCGGCCCAACGGCCTGGCCACGGTGGCGGCAGTGGACAGCAACCGTGATTACAGGGTGGACTACGCCTACGCCGGCGACCTCTGCGGCAATCTCTGGCGCTTCGACCTGACAGGCAACCAGCCCAACCAATGGTCGGTCAAGAAAATCTTCGTTGCCAGCTACAAGTCCGGCGGGACGACCTACTATCAGCCCATCACCGCCTCGCCCCGCGTGATCCTGCATCCCAGCGAGGGCGGGTTCATCGTCCTGGTGGGCACCGGCAAGCACCTGGAACTGTCCGATCTGAGCGATAACAGCATCAACACGGTCTACGGCGTCTGGGACGATCCCAACCGGAACCGGAATGTCTTCGATCGGGACGCGCTCTACCAGCAGAGGTTCCTCGATTTCACCGACACCCAGTTCGCGCTCAACGAGGGACGCACCTCCACCAAGGGCAGTTTCGACTGGTATACCGGCAACGGGCTGCCGTCCCCCAGCAGCGGCGCGTACCTTGGCTGGTACCTGGATC
>JALUTW010000308.1 GCA_027021685.1 Chromatiales bacterium
TCCCTTCATCGAATCCATCCTCGCCGCCGGCGGCCAGGTGGGCCCCGACGGCGTGTGCCATTTCGCCGACCCCGTGACCGAGGTGCGCGCCGCGGCCGAAGGCACCGTGGCGGTAGCCCTGACCCATCTCGGATTCGTCCGCGTCGCCGGTGACGAGGCCCGCGACTTTCTCCAGGCCCAGCTCGCCACCGACGTGCGCCCGGTGACGGCGGAGCGTTCCACCCTGGCCGCCTGGTGCAGCCCCAGGGGCCGGGTGCTGGCCAGCTTCCGGCTCCTGCTCCGTGACGATGCCTTCTGGATGGTGCTGCCCCGCGAACAGGTGGAACCCGTATCGCGCCGCCTGCGCATGTTCGTGCTGCGCAGCAGGGTGGTCGTGGACCCGGTGGAGGACGGGCTGGCCGCCCTGGGGCTGGCCGGCGAAGCCGCCGCGGAGACGCTGGCCGCCCTGGGCCTGCCGGCACCCGCGGAGCCCGGTGCCGTGTCGGGGGAAGGCGGTGCCGCCGTGGTCCGTGCCCCGGGGCCGGCACCCCGGTTCGAGATCTACGCCCCGCCGGCCGACCTCGCCCGGATCTGGTCCGGCGCCGTGGAACGGGTCCGGCCCGCCGGCACCACCGCCTGGCAATATCTCGAGGTGGAGGCCGGCGTCCCGGTGGTCCCCCTGTCCCTGAGCGATGCCTTCGTGCCGCAGATGCTCAACCTGCAGGCCCTGGGGGCGGTGAGCTTCAGGAAAGGCTGCTACCCGGGGCAGGAGGTGGTGGCCCGCACCCATTACCTGGGCAAGCTCAAGCGGCGCCTGTACCCCGCCCGCAGCGGCGCGCCCGCCAGCGTGGGGGACGAGATCTTTCCCGCGGGCGAGCCCCAGCCGGCGGGACGGGTGGTGAGTGCCGCGCCGGGTCCCGACGGCACCTGGCACCTGCTGGCCGTGATCCAGATCGCCGAGGCCGAGGCGGGCGACCTGCACCTGGGCGCCCCCGACGGCCCGCCCCTGGCCCTGGCCCCCCTGCCCTACCCGCTGGAGGCCGCCGGCGGCGGCTGACGTCAACTTTTCCTGCCCGGCGCCGATAAGTCTCCCGTGGACCCGACCACAGGGAGACCGGTGCCCATGCCCGACGAAGTCAAGACCCGCATCATCGACGAACTGCTGGCCGACCTGGAACAGGACCGGCTGGTCCTCCCCACCCTGCCCGAGGTGGCCCTGCGCGTGCGCGACGCCCTGGAGGACGAACACGCCTCCCTCAAGGACGTGGCCGAGGTCATCCGCACCGACGCCGCACTCTCGGCCCGCCTCATCCAGGTGGCCAACAGCCCGCTCATGCGCACCTCGCGGGCCATCGACACGGTGGAAAGCGCGGTGACGCGCATGGGCGGCAACATGGTGCGCAACCTGGTCACCAGCATGGTCATGGAACAGATGTTCCAGGCCACCTCGGAGGCCACCGACATGCGCCTGCGCGCCCTGTGGACCCACAGCCTGGAGGTGGGCGCCATCGCCCATGCGCTGGCCAGCCAGTACACCCGGCTGGACCCGTCCCAGGCACTGCTCTGCGGCCTGGTCCACGACATCGGCGCCCTGCCCATCCTGGCCCGGGCCGAGGAGGTGCCGGAGCTGCTGGCCGACGAGACCCTGCTGGACTCCGTGCTTCGCGAGACCCACGCCTGCCTGGGCCGGGCCATCCTCGAGCGCTGGAACTTCCCGCCGGAACAGGTCACCGCGGTGGCCGAGCACGAAAACCTCGCCCGCGCCCACGAGGGCCCGGCCGACCTGGCGGACGTGGTCACGGTGGCCAACCTGCAGAGCCACCTGGGCACCGACCACCCGCTGACCCGGCAGGACTGGAGCACCGTACCCGCCTTCGACAAGCTGGGCCTGGCGGCGGACGTCAATGTTATCGAGATGGAGCAGACGGGTGACGATATCGCTGCC
>JALUTW010000309.1 GCA_027021685.1 Chromatiales bacterium
GGACGCCGACGGCCGGCCCCTGGCGCCCAACCTGGTGGGCGTGGTGGCAGTGGATTTCTACGGCGGCGACCTGGACGCCCGCATCGACGAGGCCCGGGCCCGCCTGCACGCCGCCCGCCTCAGCCGCCGCTGAGGCACCGGCCGCTGCTAGCGCCCGGCGCGCAGGCGCCGGCGCACGCCGGGCAGGTGGCGGCGGCTCACCGGGAAGGTGCGCTCGGTACCGCGCAGGTGGACCTGGCAGCGGCCGGCGGCGTCCTTCTCCAGCTTCCACACCCGGTCGGCGGCCACCAGGGCGTTGCGGTGCACGCGCAGAAAGCGCTCGCCGAACTCCTGCTCCAGCATTTTCAGCGACTCGTCGATGAGCACCTCGCCGCCGGGCCAGCCCACGGTGACGTACTTGTGATCGGCGTGCAGGTACAGCACCTCGTTCACCGGCACCAGCTGGATGTCGCCCTTGACCCGGGCGCTGATGTGGGTGCGGGCGCGCGGACCGCGGGCGCTCTCCAGCGCGGCGAGCTGGGCCCGGGTGAGGCGGTGGGTGCCGGCCAGGGCCCGCTCCAGGCGCTCGCGCCGCACCGGCTTGACCAGGTAGTCCACGGCCTGGGCCTCGAAGGCGTCCAGGGCGTAGTCGCTGTAGGCGGTGGTGAAGATGACCGCCGGCGGCCGCGCCAGCCGCGCCAGGTGGCGCGCGGTCTCCAGCCCGTCCATGACCGGCATGCGGATGTCCAGCAGCAGGACGTCGGGGTCCAGGCGCTCGGCCAGGGCCAGGGCGGTGCGGCCGTCGGCGGCCTCGCCCACCACCTCCGCCCCGCCCACCTCCGCCACCAGCGCCGCCAGGCGCTCGCGCGCCGGGGCCTCGTCGTCCACGATGAGGATCTTCATCCCGTGTCCTCCCTTGCCACGGGCAGGGTGACGCTGACGGCATAGTCGGCCGCGGTCTCCCGGATCTTGAGGTGTTCGCCGGGCCCGAAGTGGGCCGCCAGCCGCTGGCGGATGTTGGCCAGGGCCAGGCGGTTGCCCTGGCCGTGGCCGTCCTCGCCCCCCCGGGGATTGCGCACCGTGACGGTGACCGAGCGCGGGCCGGCCTCGGCGCCGATCTCCACCGTGCCGCCGTCACCGCGGGTCTCGATGCCGTGGTAGATGGCGTTCTCCACCAGCGGCTGCAGGGTCAGCGGCGGCACCCGGACCGGGGGCAGCTCGCCCACCGACCACTGCACCCGGAGCCGCTCGCCCAGGCGCAGCTGCTCGATGTCCAGGTAGCGGCGGCACAGGGCCAGTTCCTCTTCCAGCGGAATGAGGGCGCGGGCGTCGCTGAGGGAGGCCCGGAACAGGTCGGCCAGGTTCTCCACCGCGGCCTCGGCCTTGGCCGGGGCCGAACGCGTGAGCGCGGCGATGGTGTTCATGCTGTTGAACAGGAAGTGGGGGCGGATGCGCGCCTGCAGCGCCTCCAGCCGGGCCTCGGACTCGGCCCGCAGGTTGCGGCGCCATTGCTGCTGCACGTAGAAGTAGCGCAGCACCAGGCCGCTGACGATGGCGGCGATGACCAGGTTGCGGCCCAGGAAGCGCAGGTGCCAGTCGTGCCCGTAGCCGTAGACCGGGACGTAGTACAGGTGATAGGTGAGCTCGGTGAACAGGGCGGTGATGGCGAGCAGGATGCCCATGGCCACGGCGGTCACCGCCGGGGCCTTGAGGCGGCACAGGTAGGGTCGCACCAGGCACAGCACCGAGCAGGAAAACAGGGTGATCCACTGCATGAACAGGGACAGCAGGCCCAGCCGCGTCCAGCGCTCGGTGCCACCCGCCTCCAGCGGGGCCAGGGCCAGGACGAAGGCGAAGAGCTGGGTGATCACCACCGCCGCGAACACCGTGCGGATGCCGCACAGGTTGGGCAGGTAGAGGTCTTCGCAGTCTCGGGACCGGGGAT
>JALUTW010000310.1 GCA_027021685.1 Chromatiales bacterium
CCGGTGACCAGTGCATCCCGTTCCCGTTTCGCCGGCCGGGTCCCCGACGGGACGGATGAAAACGCGGTGCATTTGTCACCGGGCCCTCCCCTGGAGACCGTGTGGCTGTTTCCGGGCTGCAGCGACGGCCTCCTGGCCCCCGGTGCCGCGGCCGCCGCGCGGCGGGTGCTGGCCGCCGCGGGCCTCCGGCTCCGGGACCTGCCCGGCGCCGGCTGCTGCGGGGCCCTGGCCCGGCATGCCGGGGCCGGGACGAAGGCCGACGCCCTGGCCCGGCGCAACGCCGCGGCGGCGGAAGGCCGGGGCCCGGTGGTGTTCCTGTCCTCCGGCTGCGGCGTGGAGCTGGCGGCCGGCGGCGGGGACTGGCGGGAGATCTGCGCCTTCGCAGACACCCTGCCGGGCCTGGAGCGCCTGTCCCTGCGGCCGCTGCGCGGGGTGGTGGCCTGGCACCGGCCCTGCACCCACCACCGCCTGCCCGATGCGGGCGCCGCCGCCGGCCGGCTCCTGGCGCGCATCCCCGGCCTCACCGTGGTGCCGCTGGAGGCCGCCTGCTGCGGGGCCGGCGGCACGGTGATGCTGGACCACCCGGAGCTGGCCGACGCCGTCACCCGCGCGATGCTGGACGGGTTGCCGCGGGGGACCCGCTGGATCGCCACCACCAACGCGGGCTGCCTGGCCCAGATCCGGCGCCACCTGCCCGCCGGGGTGGAGGTGGTCCATCCGCTGGAGCTGCTGGCACGCCAGCTGCCGGATTGAACCGGCCCCGGCCGGTTCCGGCCACGCGATCCCAGTGCAGGGACGCAAAGGAAAAAAGGATTCCCGGCGGGCGCGCGGCTGGACGACCGCATCCCGCGGATCTGATTCAGGTGCGTGATCTCAACGCAGAGGCGCGGAGGACGCAGAGACGAAAATTGTTTTTGCGTCAGAGCCGCCCCAGCGGCCAGCTGCCAGCACCCAGCAGCCGACAGCGGCGCAGGGCGTGCCGGCAAAGCCTTCGCACCGTACCGTCCTCTGTCCTCCGCCTTCTGTCATCTGTATCCCGGCGGTATCATTACCGCAGCAACACTGCAGTTGCGCGGACGCGGGAGCACCCCTGATGACCAGCCGCCACTACACCCCCCTGGACCGCCTGGTGATGCACCTGGATGCCGGCGTGCGCACGGTGTTCGGCCGCCCGCGGGTGACCGAACGTCCCGACCCCGCCGACGCCGAGCCGGAGGCGGAACTCACCGCGGCCGAGCGCGACCTCGCCATGCGCCTCATGCGCATCGACCACGCGGGCGAGGTGGCGGCGCAGGGCCTGTACCAGGGCCAGGCCCTCACCGCGCGCCTGCCGGAGGTGCGCGACAAGATGGAGCGGGCGGCGCAGGAGGAAAACGATCACCTGGCCTGGTGCGAGAAGCGGGTCAAGGAGCTGGGCGGGCGCGTGAGCCTGCTCAATCCCGTGTGGTACGCGGGATCGGTGGCCATCGGCGCGCTGGCCGGCATCGCCGGCGACAAGTGGAGCCTGGGCTTCGTGGCCGAGACCGAGCACCAGGTGGTGCGCCACCTGGAGGACCACCTCCAGCGCCTGCCGGAGGCCGACCGCAAGAGCCGCGCCATCCTGGAGCAGATGAAGGAGGACGAAGGCCGCCACGCCACCCACGCCCTGGCCGCCGGCGGCGCCCCCCTGCCGGAGCCGGTCAAGGCGCTGATGAAACTCACCTCCAGGGTGATGACGACGGCGGCGTACTGGATATAGGCGCCGCTGCGCGGCGCCGGTGCTGGGGGCTGGCCGCTGGGTGCTGGGAATGCGTGCCGCTGCGCGGCGCCGGTGCTGGGGGCTGGCCGCTGGGTGCTGGGAATGCGTGCCGCTGCGCGGCGCCGGTGCCGGGGGCTGGCCGCTGGGTGCTGGGAATGCGTGCCGCTGCGCGGCGCCGG
>JALUTW010000311.1 GCA_027021685.1 Chromatiales bacterium
CCTGATCAATGCCGAGCGGCTGAAACAGATGAAGCAGGACGTGGTGATCCTCAACTTCGCCCGCGAGGGCATCGTGGACGACGCGGCGGTGGTCGAGGCCATCGACGCGGGCAAGGTCTACGCCTACGTCTGCGACTTCCCCAACAACCGGATCAGGAACCACCCGCGCGTCATCGCCCTGCCGCACCTGGGCGCCTCCACCCGCGAGGCGGAGGAGAACTGTGCCATCATGGTGGTGGAGCAGATCAAGGACTACCTGGAAAACGGCAACGTGAAGAACTCGGTCAATTTCCCCGAGATGAACATGCCGCGCGGCTCCGGCTACCGCATCGCGGTGGTCAACAGCAACGTGCCCAACATGCTGGGCCAGATCTCCACCGCGGCGGCCGAGGCCGGGCAGAACATCGTGGACATGCTCAACAAGTCGCGCGGCGAGCTGGCCTACACCCTGCTCGACGTGGAGAAGCCGGTGACCGACGATCTCATCGAGGCCATCCGCGCCATCGATGGTGTGCTGGCGGTGAGGGCGCTGTAGCGCACGGGCCGTGGGCGAGCGCTCCCTGGACAAGGAACTGGAGGCCCTGCGCCGGCGCATCGACGAGGTGGACGCCGAGATCCAGCGCCTCATCAGCGAGCGCGCCGCGCTGGCGGAGGAGGTGGCGCGGGTCAAGCGCGACAACGGCGAGGCGGCGGAGGCCTTCTACCGGCCCGAGCGCGAGGCCCGGGTGCTGCGCGCGGTGATGGAGCGCAACCAGGGGCCGCTGTCCAACGAAGAGATGGCGCGCCTGTTCCGCGAGATCATGTCCGCCTGCCTGGCGCTGGAACGGGTCATGACCATCGCCTACCTGGGGCCGGAGGGCACCTTCACCCAGGCCGCGGCGCTCAAGCATTTCGGCCACGCGGTGGACACCTCGCCCCAGGCCTCCATCGCCGACGTGTTCCGCGAGGTGGAGGCCGACAACGCCCACTACGGCGTGGTGCCGGTGGAGAACTCCACCGAGGGCGTGGTCAACCACACCCTGGACCAGTTTCTCAATTCGCCGCTCAACATCTGCGGCGAGGTGGAGCTGCGCATCCACCACCACCTGCTCACCCGGGTCCCGCGGCTGGAGGAGATCAAGGTGGTCTACTCGCACCAGCAGTCCCTGGCCCAGTGCCGGGAATGGCTGGAGGCCCATCTGCCCGGGGTGCCGCTGACCGACGTCCCCAGCAACGCCGAGGCGGCGCGGCGCGCGGCGGCCGAGGACGGCGCCGCCGCCATCGCCGGCGAGACCGCGGCCGAGATCTACGGCCTGCCCGTGCTGGTGCGCAACATCGAGGACGAGCCCGACAACACCACCCGTTTCCTGGTCATCGGCCGGCGCCAGGTGCCGCCCTCGGGCGACGACAAGACCTCGCTGCTGCTGTCCACGCCCAACCGCCCCGGTGCCCTGTACCGGCTGCTGGCGCCGCTGCAGCGCCACGACATCTCCATGACCCGCATCGAGTCGCGGCCCTCGCGGCGCGGCATGTGGGAGTACGTGTTCTTCGTGGACATCGACGGCCACCGCGAGGACGCGCCCGTGGCCGCGGCCCTGGCGGAACTGGAGAGCGAGGCCAGCCTGCTGCGGGTGCTGGGCTCCTATCCCAAGGCGGTGCTGTGAGGGCAAGCACCATGGCATCGAAGTGTCCTGCCGGGTCCGGGGCCGTTTGTCGGCGCACGCGGATGTTCCGCCCCTTTTTCCCCCTCACCCTGTCTCTTTCCCGGAGGGAGAGGGGAATGTTTTTTCTCGCACAGTGGTGGCTCGCGGCAACCGGGCTGGCTGCTTCCGCTGTCCTCGTCCCTCGTCCCTTGTCCCTGCGCCGAAGGCGCCTGGTACTCTTTGCTGCTTTGTCTTGGAAACCCGCATTGTCGCGTCTGGTTCGGTGGCCT
>JALUTW010000312.1 GCA_027021685.1 Chromatiales bacterium
TTGCCTGCCCGCCGCGCTGCCCGCGGCGGCCGGGCTTCCCTTTGCCACCGCGGTGGCCGAGGCCACAGCCGTGCCCGAGGAGCGGGTGTTCGACGGCATCATCGAGGCCGAGCACCAGGCCACCGTCTCGGCCCAGGTCTCCGGCCGGGTGGTGGAGGTCAAGGTGGACGTGGACGACTATGTGGAGAAGGGCGCGGTGCTGCTGCGTTTCCGCGACACCGAGCAGCGCGCGGCGTACAAGGCGGCCCTGGCCCGCTACGAGGAGGCCAGGGCCGAGTTCCGGCGGGTCAAGGAGGTGTACGAAAAGAAGCTGGTGGCGCGCGCCGCCTACGACCGCGCCGAGGCCGCGCTCAAGGCGGCCAGGGCCGAGCTGGAGCGGGCCAGGGAGGCGCTGGACAACACCGTGGTGCGGGCACCCTACACCGGCATCGTGGTCAAGCGCCACATCCAGCCGGGCGAGCACGCCCGGGTGGGACAGAAGCTCATGACCGGGCTGTCACTGGAGTCGCTGCGCGCCACCACCCACGTGCCCCAGGGGCTGGTCAACCAGGTGCGGCGCAACCGGCGTGCCACCATCACCCTTCCCAACGGCGAGGTGGTGACCACGGAACGCCTGGTCATCAGTCCCTACGCCGATCCGGCCACCCACACCTTCCAGGTGCGGGCCAGTCTGGAATCGGGCCGGGCCGGCATCTACCCCGGCATGTTCGTCAAGATGGCCTTCCGCGTGGGCGAGTCGCGGCGGGTGGTGGTTCCGCGCCGGGCCGTGGCCTACCGTTCCGAGGTGACCGCGGTGTACGTGGTGGCCGGGGATGCCGTGCGCCTGCGCCAGGTGCGCCTGGGCCGCCGCCTGGACGGGGATCGGCAGGTGGTGCTGGCCGGCCTGAAGGCGGGGGAGACCGTGGCCCTGGATCCGGCCCTGGCGGCGGCGTGGCTGGCCGAGCGGCGGGGGCAGGCCGGTGAGTGAGGCCGGGCTCGGAATCTCGGGCCGCATCGCGCGGCGCTTCCAGGACTCGGAGATCACCCCGCTGCTGGCCCTGGCCGGGCTCCTGCTGGGGTTGCTGGCGGTGCTCATCACCCCGCGCGAGGAGGAGCCCCAGATCAACGTCACCTTCGCCAACGTGTTCATCCCGTTTCCCGGCGCCTCGGCCCGCGAGGTGGAGCACCTGGTGACCACGCCGGCCGAGCAGATTCTGTCGGAGCTGGAAGGGGTCAAGCACATCTACTCGGTCTCACGGCCGGGGCTGGCGGTGCTCACGGTCCGCTTCCGCGTGGGAGAGGACCGCACCCGCGCCATCGTGCGCCTGTACAACGCCCTGTACTCCAAGCAGGACTGGCTGCCGCCGGGCCTCGGCGTGGGCCAGCCGCTCATCAAGCCCAAGGGCATCGATGACGTGCCCATCGTCACCATGACCCTGTGGAGCGACGATCCCGCCTACGGTGCCCACGAGCTCAAGCGGGTGGCCCACGCCATCGAGGCCGAGCTCAAGCGGGTGCGGGGCACCCGAGACATCTACACCATCGGCGGTCCCGACCAGGTGGTGCACGTGCTGTTCGAGCCGGCGGCCCTGGCCGGCCATGGCCTGGACCTGGATGACCTGCGCCGGGCCCTGACGCTGTCCAACACCACCCGCCCGGCCGGTGCGCTGGTGCGCGACGACCAGGAGATCACGGTCCAGACCGGCACCTTCCTGTCCACGCCGGAGGAGGTGGGCGATCTCATCGTGGCGGTGCGCGACGGGCGGCCGGTGTACCTGCGCGATGTGGCCACGGTGCGCCTGGGCCCGGACCAGCCCGAGTCCTATGTCTGGCTGGGCACCGGTCCGGCGGCGGCCGCCAAGGGCATCGCCCGGCCCGGCGAGCGGCCGGCGGTCACCGTGGCCGTGGCCAAGCAGCCGGGCACCAACGCGGTGGACATTGCGGAGGAGGTCATCGCCCGGGTGGAGACCCTCAAGGGGGTGTTCATTCCCGACGCGGTCAACGTCACCATCACCCGCAACTACGGCGCCACCGCCGACGCCAAGGCGCGCCAGCTCATCAAGAAGCTCATCTTCGCCACCGCCTCGGTGGTGGTGCTGGTGCTCGTCGCCCTGGGCTGGCGCGAGGCGGTCATCGTGGGCCTGGCGGTGGTCATCACCCTGGCGGTGACGCTGTTCGCCTCCTGGGCCTGGGGCTTCACCCTCAACCGGGTGTCGCTGTTCGCCCTCATCTTTTCCATCGGCATCCTGGTGGACGACGCCATCGTGGTGGTGGAGAACATCCACCGCCACCTGAGCCTGGGCGCGCGGGACCTGCTCGCCGCCATCCCGGCGGCGGTGGACGAGGTGGGCGGGCCCACCATCCTGGCCACCTTCACGGTCATCGCGGCGCTGCTGCCCATGGCCTTCGTCACCGGCCTCATGGGGCCCTACATGAGCCCCATTCCCATCAACGCCAGCATCGGGATGCTGCTGTCGCTGGTGGTGGCCTTCGTGGTCACGCCGTGGCTGGCGCGGGCCTTCATCCCCGCCCGCGCGGCCCACGGCGCGGAGGCGAGGCTGGAGGACACGGCGCTCTACCGCCTGTTCCGGCGCCACATGGGCCCGTTCCTCGACGGCGACGCCGGCCGGCCGCGGCGCCGCGCGCTGGCCGCCGTGGTGGGGGTCCTGATCCTGGGCTCGGTGAGCCTGGCCGTGTTCAAGCTGGTGATCCTCAAGATGCTGCCCTTCGACAACAAGTCGGAATTCCAGGTGGTGGTGGACATGCCCGAGGGCACCTCGGTGGAGAAGACCGCCGCCGTGCTGGCCGAGCTGGGGGCCTACCTGGCCACCGTGCCCGAGGTGTCCGATTACCAGGCCTACGCCGGCACGGCCTCGCCCATCAACTTCAACGGCCTGGTGCGCCAGTACTACCTGCGCCAGGAGGCCCACATGGGGGACATCCAGGTCAACCTGGTGGACAAGACCGAGCGCGACCGCAAGAGCCACGAGATCGCCCTGGCGGTGCGGGGGCCGCTGACCGAGATCGCGCGGCGCCACGGCGCCCGCCTCAAGGTGGTGGAGGTGCCGCCGGGGCCGCCGGTGCTCTCTCCCCTGGTGGCCGAGATCTACGGCCTGGACTACGCCGGCCAGCGCCGGGTGGCGGAGCAGGTGCGGCAGGTGTTCCTGGACACCCCGGGGGTGGTGGACGTGGACGACAGCATCGAGGCCCTGGCCCCCAAGTTCATCGTGCGGGTGGACCAGAACCGGGCCGCCCTGCTGGGGGTCTCGCAGCAGGCGGTGGTCGCGGCCCTGTCCGCGGCCCTGTCCGGCGAGGACGTGAGCTACCTGCACCCGGAATACCTCAAGTATCCCCTGCCCATCCGGCTGGAGCTGCCGGTGGCGCGCAAGGACAGCGTCAACGCCCTGCTGGACATCCACGTGCGGGGCAGCGGGGGCCGCCTGATGCCCCTGGCCGACCTCGTCCGGGTGGAGCCCACGGAGCGCGAGTACGCCATCCACCACAAGGACCTGCTGCCGGTGGCCTATGTCACCGGCGACGAGGCCGGCGAGTACGACAGCCCCCTGTACGGCATGTTTTCCATCTTCGCCCGCCTGAGCGGGCAGCTCACCGAGCACGGCCGGCCCCTGGCCCAGTACCTCATCGCCCCGCCGGACAACCCGTACCACTACGCGCTGAAGTGGGACGGCGAGTGGCAGGTCACCTACGAGACCTTCCGCGACATGGGGCTGGCCTACTCGGTGGGCCTGGTGCTGATCTACCTGCTGGTGGTGGGCCAGTTCCGGTCGTACCTGGTGCCGCTCATCATCATGGTGCCCATTCCCCTGACCATCATCGGGGTGATGCCGGGCCATGCCCTCCTGGGCAAGCAGTTCACGGCCACCTCCATGATCGGCATGATCGCCCTGGCCGGCATCATCGTGCGCAACTCCATCCTGCTGGTGGACTTCATCAATGACGAGGTGCGCCGCGGGGTGGCCTTCGAGGAAGCGGTGATCCGATCCGGCGCGGTACGCTCCAAGCCCATCATCCTCACCGGGCTGGCGGCCATGCTGGGGGCCTTCTTCATCCTCGACGACCCCATCTTCTCCGGCCTGGCGGTATCGCTCATCTTCGGCATTCTCATCTCCACCATTCTCACTCTGGTGGTGATCCCGGTGATGTACTACGCCTTCATGCGCCGCCGCCTGGCGGGCGGCGACGGTGCCGCGGCCTGAGCCCGCCCGCCGGCCGCCCCCGGGGGGGGCGGCCGGTGTTCACCCGGCGGGCCAGACTTGTTACTATTCCCCTCCTTAAGTTTTCCCGATGCATGCATTAAGCGGGGTTATCAGCTCGCCATGGCCGACCGGCGCCTGCAGGTCTTCCACACCGTGGCCCGTCTGCTCAGCTTCACCAAGGCAGCGGACGAGCTCCACATGACCCAGCCGGCGGTGACCTTCCAGGTGCGCCAGCTGGAGGAATACTTCAACACACGCCTGTTCGACCGCACCCACAACCGCATCAGCCTCACCGAGGCCGGGGAGCGGGTCTACGGCTACGCCGAGCGCATTTTCCAGCTCTACAACGAGATGGACAACTCGGTGCGCCAGATCACGGGCGAGATCAGCGGGGTGTTGGTCCTGGGGGCCAGCACCACGGTGGCCGAATACATGCTGCCCAACCTGCTGGGGGACTTCCGCGAGCACTATCCTGAAGTCACCATCCGGCTCAAGGTGGCCAACACCGACGGCATCGTCTCCCAGGTGGAGAACAACACCATCGATCTGGGCGTGGTGGAGGCCCCGGTGGCCAACAAGAACCTGGTGGTGGAGAAGTGCCGCACCGACCAGATGGTGCTCATCACCCCGCCGGGCCACCCGCTGGCGGAGCGGGAGCAGGTGACCCTGTCGGACATCCTGCCCTATCCCTTCATCTGCCGGGAGGAGGGCTCGGGCACCCGCGACGTGCTCATGGAGCACATGCAAAGCGCCGGGGTCAATGCCGCCCAACTCGACATCATCATGGAGCTGGGCAGCATCGAGGCCATCAAGAGCGCGGTGGAGGCGGGCATGGGCATCTCGGTGCTGTCCCGGGTCACCATCACCAAGGAGCTGAAGCTGGGCACCCTGGCCGCGGTGAACATCGATCCCCCCATCACCCGCCCCTTCTCCTTCGTGCACCAGAAGCAGAAGTTCCGCGCCCAGGCCATGAACGAGCTGCTCAACTTTGCCCGCCAGTACTGCAGCGAGCACCAGGACGACCTGGCCTGAGCGCGTCGTGGACCGGCGGGAGCGGCGACTCATGGACATCTACCGTCGGCTGCCGGCCCCGGCACGTCGCAGCCTGGAGGACTACGCCGAGTTCCTGGCCCAACGCCACCCGACACCGGAGGTGTCTGCCGAGCCCCTGCCCCTGGAACGGCCGGCGGAGGAGACGGTGGTGGCGGCCATCCAACGCCTGTCCCGGACCTATCCCATGCTGGACAAGGGCCGCATGCTGCAGGAGACTTCGGCCCTGATGGCTGCGCACGTGATGCAGGGCCGGCCCGCGGCCGAGGTCATCGACGAGCTGGAGGCGGTGTTCCGCCGCCACTACGAGGCACTGCGTTCAGGGAGCGATTGAACCGTGCTTGAACCCCTCTCGCGCTGGTACCGGCGCTACTTCACCGATCCCCAGGCGGTCCTGCTCGCCGTGCTGCTGCTGGTGGGCTTCACCGTGGTGCTCACCATGGGCCACATGCTGGCGCCGGTGTTCGCCGCCCTGGTCATCGCTTATCTGCTGGAAGGGGTGGTGCGCTACATGGAGCGGCACGGGGCCCGGCGCCTCAACGCCGTGATCCTCACCTTCCTCGCCTTCATGGCCTTCCTGTTCTTCATCTTCTTCGGCGTGGTGCCGTTGCTGTCGGTGCAGGTCACCGAGTTCGTGCGCGAGCTGCCCACCTACGTGGCCCGCTGGCAGGACGCCCTCATGCGCCTGCCGGAGCACTACGGTTTCATCAGCCCGGAACAGATCCAGGACCTTATGGCCGCCCTGCGCCACGAACTCACCAGCCTGGGCCAGCAGGCGGTGGCGTTGTCGGTTTCCTCGATCCCGGGGCTGATCACGCTGGTCGTATACCTGATCCTGGTGCCGCTGCTGGTGTTCTTCTTTCTCAAGGACAAGGAGGTGCTGCTGGGCTGGCTGTCCCGCTTCCTGCCCCACGACCGGCGGGTGCCCTCGGCGGTGTGGCACGAGATGGACCAGCAGCTTGGCAACTACGTGCGCGGCAAGTTCTGGGAGATCCTCATCGTCGGCGGGGTGTGCTGGGTGGCCTTCGCCCTGCTGGGGCTCAAGTATGCCGCCCTGCTGGCAGTACTGGTGGGCCTGTCGGTCATCATTCCCTACATCGGGGCCACCGTGGTCACCATCCCGGTGGCGGTGGTGGGCTACTTCCAGTGGGGCTGGAGCGCCGACTTCGCCTGGCTCATGGGGGTCTACTTCGTGATCCAGGTGCTGGACGGCAACGTGCTGGTGCCGCTGCTGTTCTCCGAGGTGGTCAACCTCCATCCCGTGGCCATCATCGTGTCCATCCTCGTGTTCGGCGGCCTGTGGGGGTTCTGGGGCGTGTTCTTCGCCATCCCCCTGGCCACCCTGGTCAACGCCCTGCTGCGGAGCTGGCCTCGCACGCCCGAGCCGGTGGAGGAGGCGGAGAACGGGAACGCTACCGGTTGTTGAGCGTCCCTAAATGACTGTTCCAAATGTCACTACACTTCCGGCCCTGGCGCCTGGACCTGACTCGGTGATCCGCAACGCAGAGACGCAGAGGCGCGGAGGACGCAGAGCGGACCCCTGGGGCCATCCCGTGGCCAGCCCGGGCCCTGGGGCGGCGCCCCGGCGCCACGCGGCGGGACCCCGTGCCGACGGGCCACCCGAATTCCGGCGGGAGGCGGCCATCGCCGCCCGCCCCGGGGTGGTCTGCCGCAACATCCGGCATGGGCCTCTGCGATCCCTGCGTCTTTGCAACCTCTCTGCGTTATCCCGGGGACAGGGGGAAAACCACCGGACCTTCCCCCGCATCAGCCCCCGGGTGACCGGGTATTCGGAACTTCCATTTAGTTCAATACAAAGGCGGGGGGACGCAAGGCATCGTGGGGTGTGGCGGCGAAGCCGCCGCACCGGCCACCGTCACCGCCAGCGGTACGGCCGCTGCGCGGCCACCCCCTGCGCGTTCTCGCAGGCGAACGCACCCTGCGTTCTTCCAGCGGCAGCGCTCGTGTCGTGAAACAAAGCGATACCTGAGGTCAGGAGGGCTTTCTAGAACCTATCTCAGAATTCCGCGCGTGTCGCGTTGTGAGTCCACGGCCGCGCCGGCAAGGCGCGCCGCGCAGCACAGTACTCGTTGTACGGGCCAGCGGCGCAACGCCGCCGGCGTGGGCGTGGCTCGCAACCCCCTGGGGCGCCGGCGATTTTCACCCCGGCCACCATCCATGGCCAAAATGCCGGCATTGTCTTGTCGTACACCCATGCTCGTCGGATCCCACCGAAAATCGCCAGGCGCGCGGCCGTGTGGAATTTTGAGATAGGTTCTTGTAGCAGGCTGTTGGAAAACGGCCTGCCGGCGCGGGGCCGGGATGCCCCGCCCGCGGGTCGCGCGCGCAGGCGCCTGTTGGGGTGCCGCCGGGGCCGGACCCGCGCCGGGCGATCCGGATCCGTTCCAGTCGCATGATGTCCCCTGACGTGCAACTGCTCACCACTTGCACGGCCATGCAGGAGTTCGCCCGCGCGCAGCGGGCGGCGGGGCGGCGCATCGCCTTCGTGCCCACCATGGGCAACCTGCACCGGGGGCACCTGGCGCTGGTGGAACAGGCCGCCGGCCTGGCCGACGTGGTGGTGGTCAGCATCTTCGTCAACCCGCTGCAGTTCGATCGTGCCGCGGATCTGGAGGCCTACCCGCGCACCCTGGAGGAGGACCTGGCCGCCCTGGCTCCGCTGGGGGTGGCGGCGGTCTTCGCCCCGCCCGAGACCGAGATGTATCCGCAGGGCCGGGCGGCCGAGCCGGTGGTCCAGGTGCCGGGCCTGGAGGCCCTGACCACGGACCTGGAAGGGGCCTCGCGGCCCGGTCATTTCCCCGGCGTGGTCACGGTGGTGAAAAAGTTGTTCGACCTGGTCCGGCCCCAGGTGGCGGTGTTCGGCGAGAAGGACTACCAGCAGCTCCTGGTGGTGCGGCACATGGTGCGGGCCCTGGCGCTGCCGGTGGAAATTGCCGCCGGGCCCACCGTGCGCGAGGCCGACGGCCTGGCCATGAGTTCGCGCAACGGTTACCTCAGCCCGGAGGAGCGGGCGCGGGCGCCGGAGCTGTACCGGGCCCTGGCCGCCGCCGCCGCCGCGGTGCGGGCCGACCCCGGTGCCTGGCCGGCGGCGCGGGCAGCGGCCCTGGTCCGGCTGGAACGGGCGGGGTTCCGCCCGGACTACTTCGAACTGCGGCGAGCCGCGGATCTCGGGCCGGCCACACCGGGCGAGCCGCTGCGGCTGCTGGCCGCGGCCTGGCTGGGCCCGGCGCGGCTCATCGACAACCTCGCGGTCTGACCGGTTTCCCCTGTCCAGACAAGGGCTTGCACCCGCGGCGGGGAGGGTGGGCCTTGGTGTATAATTCCACCCTTGCGAGCGGATCGGGAGAGCGAGGCGCCATGCAGTACACCATGCTCAAGGCCAAACTGCACCGGGCACGGGTGACCCACTCGGAGCTGGAGTACGAGGGCTCCTGCGCCATCGACGGCACCCTGCTGGACGCCGCCGGCATCCGCGAGTACGAGCAGATCCACATCTACAACGTCAGCAACGGCGAGCGCT
>JALUTW010000313.1 GCA_027021685.1 Chromatiales bacterium
GCCTGTTCCAGCACGGGCGGGAAGTACAGCGCCCATTGCACCGCCTGGCGCGGGCGGGCCAGCAGGGTCGGGGTGGGGGCCTCACCGGCCCGGGCCACGGCGGCCTCGCCGGCGGCCAGGCGCACGATACCGGCGGCGTTTTCCACCCGCACCACGCCCTCGACGACGGTGACCCGGGCCTCGCCCCCGCGGAAGGCCATCACGAACTCGGTGCCCTCGATGGCGGCGTTGACCACCGGGGTCTTGACCTTGAGGGAGCGTGGCACGCGGCTGATGAAGTGGGCGATGCCCGACAGCAACTCCAGCAGCGAGGGGGCCTCGGGCTCCAGGTCGGTCAGCGTCAGCGCGGTGTCGTGATCCAGCCGGACCAGGGTCTCGTTGACCAGCACCAGGGCGGCGCGGCCGTCGCCGCCGGTGCGCAGGGTGTCACCGGTGCACAGGGCGGCCTCGCGGGCGGCCGGAGTCCAGGACTCGGTGCCGGCGGCGCGCAGCTCCACGACACCCTCCACCGAGACCACGCGCGCAACGGGGGCCTCGCACCCGGCCCAGGCCAGGTGCGCCCACAGCAGACACACCAATGCTACCGTTTGCGTCGCAAAACGCACGTCCCTGTCTCCTCCCCCGTTTTTTGTTATGTGCGGGCCAGATGCTTCTTTGCCCGTGCCGAGGCAGCCGCCACGCCGACCAACTCCCTGTTCCCGCATTGTGCCTGCTCCGGCGCCGGGTGAAAACACCCTTTTGGATCAGGCACTCGCCTGCCGCTACTGGCCGAGTCCCGGCACCCGGGCCAGCATGTCCTGCCATGCGCCGGTGGCTGCGAGCGCAACCAGGACCCCGGCGATAAAAACCAGCTGGGCCAGCACGGCCTTATCGCCTGCCGCCAGGCGCCGGCCCAGCATGGTCAGGGTGCCCACGCGCCGGGCCCGGGCCAGCAGCGGCGCCAGGTGGGTTTCGATCTCGCCCTCGGCGTACAACCGCATGCCGTTGCCCAGGCGCGTGGCCACGGCCACGCCCTCGACCAGGAGTTGGGTGCGGTCGTAGGCCACCTGGCTGGCATCGGCACTGACACGGGTGCCCCCGGGAAGCGCCACGTGGATGCGGCGGCCGTCGGTGCCCAGGCGCCGGCGCATGGGGGCCACCGACAACCAGGCGACGACCAGTATCCCGGCATTCAACAGCGTGAAAAGATGCAGAAGCGCCGGGGCTTTTTCCGGCATGCCGCCATCGCCGCCAGCCGCTGGTATCCCTCCCATCGTGGCCAGCATCCAGTCATACATGACCCACGACAGCACCACCATGGCGACAACAATGCCCGCGGCCAACGGCAATACCCAGCGCAGGAAGCGCTCGCCCCGAGGATCACGCCGTAGCCAATGCAGATCGCCGACCCGCGGTACCGCTCGCGCGTCGGCTGCGAGCGGAGGTTCAATGCCCTGCATCATGCCACCGGAGAACCGCTTCTCTTTGGGTGTCGCCACGTATGCGACCACGGCCATGACCAGAGCCAGGGGCAGGGCGACGGCCAGTGTGAGAAAGCTCAGCTCACCCCAGAACTCGCGCCGGTCCCGCAGCTCTGCCATGGCATGCCGGAAAGCGCCGTCGCCGAACTCCGTCGCCCGCAGGCTCCCCGCATCCACTGTCCACAGCCGAAACCCGCCCTGATCCGAGACGATGAGCACGTGCCCGTCGAGGGCCGCCACCTCCACCGGCAGTGCCGAATCATCGAGGCTCACGGGCTGACTCTCTTTCCGGGCGGGATCGTGGACCCACAATCCGCCCTGGTGGCCCAGCCCGTCCCAGTGCACCACCCACCACCGGCCGGCGCCGTCCCTGGCCAGGCTCATGGGCCAGTACAGGGACTCCACACCCGCCACCTCGCGCAGCCGCCACTGCGCCGCCCGTTCCCCCGTGTCAGGGTCCACCGCCAGCAGCCTGTGGCCCCGGGTGTCGGCCACCCACAGGCGCCCGCTGTCATCAAGGGCCAGGTCATTGGGCCCCGAGGCCGCGTCCCGGAGCGGGACCGTGGTACCGCGGCTGCCATCGGCGGGTAGCCGCCACAGTCGCCCGCTCCAGGTCTCCAGCAACCACCACCCGCCCCGCTTGGCATCAGGCAGCAGGCTGAACTGTTTTGTCCCGCTGCCATAAAGGCCCAGTTCGACACGGTGGCAGCGCCATGCGGGCAACCGACAGCGCACAGCTTGCATTGGCCCGAAACCGGCGGCCAGGAGGTCACCATCCGACAGGAAGCGCAGCTCGGCCACGCTACCGGCCAACCCCAGCTCGCCTGCCTCTTTGACCGCCAGCAGGCGGCCTTGGCCGTCCAGCACCCAGATGCGACCTGACGCGTGCACGGCCACTCTTCCGCCGCCCGCGGCCAGCTCGTCGGGCCCCGTGATATCGGCCAGCTGGAGCTGGCCTGCGATGAACGCCACGGCTGTGACGACAATCAGCACGATCGCGGCTGTGGCGGAAGCAGTCTCGACGCGAAAACGAACTGGAACATGGCCCATGGAAACCCTACCTCCTTGCAGCACCGGGGGACCACTGGAATACTGGTCGGAATCCCGCTGTGACATGTGAGTACTTCGTCACGGTTTGGGCTCCAGGCTCACTACCCCGTCCCAATCCTCGGGTGGACGCTGCCGCCAGCGCGCGGCCAGGGCCAGGTAGAACCGGGCCGGCCCGTCCAGTCCCCAGCGGGAGGCGTAGTCGGCCAGGGCCTCCGTGGCGGCGGCGAACTCCCCCTGCCGGAACCGCTCCAGGGCGGCGGCGAACGCGTCCCTTCGCTCCACCTCCTGCTCACTCCAGACCTCGAACAGCTCCACCGGCGCCTGCTTGCCGCGGAGGCGAAAGCGCCCCACCGGGCGCAGGGCCACCGCCCCGTCCAGGTCCGCGGCGGCCTCGGCCGAAACCAGCAGCCGCGTGCCCAGGTGCTTGTTGACCCCCTCGATGCGCGAGGCGGTGTTGACTGCATCGCCCACCGCCCGGTACTCGTAGTGGTCGGCACCGCCCACGTGTCCCACCACCATGGTGCCGCAGTGCAGCCCCATGCGGATGGGCAGGGTGTGGGGGCTGTCCCGGTTGAACAGCTCCACCGCCTCCAGCACCTCCAGCATGGCGCGACAGGCCCGGGCCCGGGTGCCGGCATCGCCCGCCTGCCACAGGGCCAGGGCGGCGTCACCCACCACGTCGGAGATGATGCCGCCGGCGGCCCGGATGGGCCGAAACAGCGTGTCGTAGTAGCGGTTGAGGAACCGGTGCAGCTCGGCCGGGGACAGGCGTTCCGACAGCGCCGTGAACTGCTGGGCATCGGTGGCCAGCACCAGGCCGTGCACCTCCTCGCCTTCCTGCAGGGCCTGGCCGTCGCGGGCAGCCAGCTCCACCACCCGGGACGGGACGTGGAGGCCGAACACCCGGCGGATGTTGCGCCGCTCCCGCTGGGCCTCGCGGTGGCTCCACAGCAGCACCGCGCCCGCCGCCAGGGGCAGTTCCACCAGCAGCGGAATGGCCGCGGGCAGCCACAGGTGATGCACGGTGAAGGCGTACTGCGCCCCGCCCGCCCAGGCCGCACCCGCGGCCAGGGCCAGGGCCACGCCGGGCAACCCCGGCCGCCAGCCCACCAGCAGGGCCACGGCCAGGGCCCAGGCGGCCAGCGCCAGGGCGTCCGCGCCGCCCGGGGGCACCCGCAGGGTGCTGCCCTCCAGCAGGTTGGCGAACGCGGTGGCCGCCAGCTCCACCCCGCTCACGTCCAGCCCGCTGCGCGGGTTGCTGAACACCGTGTAGAACGCGTCCTGCTGCTCGGGCTGGAGGCGCTCCGAGAACCCCACGAACACCGCGCGCCCGGCGATGTCCTCCGCCGGCACGCGGCCGGCCAGCACCTCGTGGTAGGCCAGGGTGCGGATGCTGCGCGCGGCCCCGTAGAAATTGAAGTAGCGGCCGTGCGCCCCGGTGTAGAGGTCCACCAGGGCCGCCAGCCGTCCGGCGTCCGGGCCGGGAGGCAGCGGGACGGCGCGCAGCTCGCGGCGGGCCGCCGGGTGCGACTGCAGGGCCCGGCGCAGCCGGGCCATGACCTCGTGCAGGGGCGCCGCGCGCAGCGCCGCGGCGGTGGGCGGCAGATCCCGCACCAGCGCCGGGTCCACCCGCTCCAGCAGCGCCAAGAACCCGGGCCAGGCGGCGGCCAGGTGGCCCTGGAGGACGGCGGCCGGCAGCGTGGGCACATGGTTGAGCTCCGGGCTGAAGACGGGGAAGTGATTCACCTGGGCCGGCAGCTTGGGCAGGTGAAAGGGCGCCAGCCCCCAGGCCCCCCGGCGCAGGGGCGGCAGGGGCGAGGCCAGCCGTTCCAGCTGCAGCTCGGTGCCGGCGGAGCGCACCTCGATGAGCTGCTTGTGCAGGTACTGGAACAGCACCACGTTGCCGGCCTGCGCCACCGCCCGGGCCAGGGCGGCGTCGCCCTCGGGCTCGCGCGCCTCGGCGAAGATGATATCGAGGGCGATGACGCTGGCCCCGGCCGCGCTCAGGCGATCGATGAGCCGGGCATGCAGGTGCCGCGGCCACTTGCGCGGCACGTTGGGCAGCCCCAGGGCATCGGAGGCGCTGCGATCGATGCTCACCACCACCACCCCGGCGGGCGGCGGCCGCGTCCCGCGGAGCAGGAACAGCGCGTTCTGGCCCAGGGCCTCCTCCAGCCAGCGCCCGGCCGGCGTGGCCGCCAGCAGCACCGCCAGCCCGGCCACCACCACACCCACCACCAGGCGCTTGCCGGCGGCCAGGTGCGGCCGCACCTCGGCGGCGGATGGAGCGGGCGGCGTCGTCATGGATCTGTGCGCGGGTTCCGGTGCGGTGGAAGGAAACGGGCGAGCGGTCGTGCCCGGAGACCGTTTACTTTACTATAGTGTAGGGAAAGGACCGCAACACACAGGCCGGGGCGCCGCCGCCGGCTGCGACAACGACACGCCATGGATGCGCGAGACACTGCAACACGGCTACCCGCGGAGTCCCGCATGTCGGAACGCGCGACCTTGTTTTCGGACCTAGCACCGCAGGATGCGCAGGTGCTGCTGCGGCACGGATCGGCCCGGAGCTATCCCGCCCACTCGGTGCTCATCAACGAAGGCGACGAGACCGATGCCCTCTATGTCATCGAGGAAGGGGAGGTAAAGGTCTATGCCAGCGACGACGAGGGGCGCGAGGTGATCCTCAACATCCTCGGCCCGGGCGAGTACTTCGGCGAGCTGGCGCTGGTGGACGATGCGCCGCGCTCGGCCTCGGTGATGACCCTCAAGCCCACCCGGGTGGTGATGATCTCCAAGGCCCAGTTCAAGCAGTGCCTCGCGGACAACCCCGAGGTGGCCTACAACCTCATCGCCGCCCTGGCCCGTCACGTGCGGGCGCTGACTCACAACGTCAAGAGCCTGGCGCTCATGGACGTCTACGGGCGCATCGCCCACACCCTGCTCGACCTGGCCGAGGAGCGGGACGGCAAGCTGGTGGTCAACCGCCGCCTCACCCACCAGGAACTGGCCAGCATGGTGGGCGCCTCGCGCGAGATGGTCAGCCGCATCCTCAAGGACCTGACCCGCGGCGGCTACATCAGCATCGAGAACCGCATCATCACCATCAACGAGCGCCTGCCCCACCGCTGGTAGGGCCGCCGCGGCTACATCACGGCACCGGCGCGGACCTCGCGCTTGGTCCGGTACATGCTGGTGTCGGCCTCGTCCAGCAGGCGGTGCAGGTCGGGCGACTCCCCGCGCCGGCACCAGGTGAACCCCACCGAGAGCGACAGGGTGTACGGCCGGCCATTGCGGGCGTTGCGCCGTGCCAGGTGCCGGCGCAGGCGGATCACGGCCTGGCGCGCCCGCACCGGGTCCCGCTGCCGGCTGAGCACCACGAATTCGTCGCCGCCCACGCGGGCCTTGAGGTCCGCCGGCGCAAAGACCTCGCACAGGAGCCGGGCGGTTTCCACGATGGCCGCATCGCCGGTGGCGTGCCCGGCTTCGTCGTTGATCTGCTTGAGGCGGTTGACGTCCACGTAGTACGCCGCCAGCACCCCCTCCCCTCCGCGCCCGGCCAGGGCCGCGGCGTGGCGCTCCAGGCCGCGCCGGTTGTAGAGCCCGGTGAGGGGATCGCGGTAGACCAGCTGCTCCAGCGCCCGCTGCCGGCGGTGCAGGCCGGTGATGTCCCGCAGGTGGATCAGGCGGCCGCCGGGGCCGGCCTCGGGGCAGGCGGCCACCGTCAGCTCCACGGCCAGCTCGCACCCGCCCAGGTCGTGCAGGGTAACGATGGCAGAGGTCCCCGCGGGACGGTCCAGCTCCGGTGGCAGCCAGCGGGCGTCGCGGGCCAGCCGGCACAGGAGGCGGGCGGCGGCGGCATTGACCAGGCGCGGCTCGCCGGTCCCGTCCAGCACCACCACGCCGTCCGGGAGCTGCTGCAGCACCCCGCCGAGCAACGCGGCCGGTGACTTCTCCTGCGTGTTCATGGCGCCTCTCCCCCTTGCCGTGCCGGAAAAAAGAACGGGCCTCCCTGCCCAAGGACGCGTCCTGCAACACGGCACGTGGCAAATGAAACTTCAACAGCCCACCAGCAACGCCTCCCAGCCGTAGTGGTGCAGGGTGGCCAGCAGCTGGACCGGCCGGATCTCGTCCCGGCGGTAACGGATGACCAGCAACCGGGCCGGCGCGGAGGCGATGGTCACCTCGTGCACGCCCAGGGTGGCGCGCAGCAGGTCCGCCATTTCCTCGAACGTGGCCTCGGGCTCACCCGCCTGCAGCCACACCACGGCGATACAGGTCGCCAAGTCTGCCGCGGGTGCATCACGGGCCCCGCCGGCGGTGATGGTGGGATTGAGTCCGCTCACGGCATGGTCCCCGGTACTCCGGGCAGCCGCCCGGGCTGCCCTCGCGGAGACCAGTGTGACCTGGCACACCGGGAAGCGCTGTGAAGGATCCCCCGGCCGGATGTGAAATATTCACCAGCGCGGCCGGGGCGCGACCGGGGCGTCGTTTGGGCCCCGGGGGTGATCTGCTATACTTCGCCTTTCCGCACCCGGGGCCGTAGCTCAGTTGGGAGAGCGCAGCAATCGCACTGCTGAGGTCAGGGGTTCGACTCCCCTCGGCTCCACCACTCCGGTTTTCGTTTCCCCCTTACCGTCCGGCGCGGCTGCGAACCAGCCGCCCTTGTCGGAACGGCTGGCGGACACCGGCGGCCGGTCCGCGGCGGGCCTGGCGACCGGCGGACCCCTGCCTCGCGCCGCCCGGGCGCATCCTCAGCCCAGCGCCTGCAGGGCGGCGATGCGCTCCTCCAGCGGGGGATGGCTCATGAACAGGCGCCTGAGGCCGTGGCCGATGCCGCCGGTGATGCCGAAGGCCGCAAGCTGCCCGGGCAGGTCGCGCTCGGCGTGGGCCTGCTGCAGGCGGCGCAGGGCCGCGATCATCTTGCCGCGGCCGGCGAGGCGGGCGCCGCCGCGGTCGGCGCGGAACTCGCGCTGGCGCGAGAACCACATGACGATGATGGAGGCCAGGACGGCGAGAAAGATCTCGGCGACGATGACGGTGATGAAGTAGCCGGGACCGTAGCCGCGCTCGGTCCTGAACACCACCCGGTCCACCACGTGCCCCACCACGCGCGAGATGGCGATGACGAAGGTGTTGACCACCCCCTGGATGAGGGCCATGGTCACCATGTCGCCGTTGGCGATGTGACTCACCTCGTGGCCCAGCACCGCCTCCACCTCGTCGGCGGTCATGTGCTCCAGCAGGCCGGTGGAAACCGCCACCAGGGCGTTGTTGCGCGAGGCCCCGGTGGCGAAGGCGTTGGGCTCGGGCGAGGGAAAGATGCCCACCTCGGGCATGCCGATGCCGGCCTCCCGCGCCTGGCGCTGCACCGTGGCGACCAGCCACTGCTCGGTGGGGGTGCGCGGGCTGTCGATGACCTGCACCCCCATGGCGTGCTTGGCCATCCACTTGGACAGGGCCAGGGAGATGAAAGAGCCACCCATGCCGAACACGGCGGCGAACGCCAGCAGGGCCTCCACGTTGAGGGCCACCCCCTGCTCCCGCAGCAGGGTGTCCACCCCCAGCAGGTCCAGGGTCACCGACAGCACCACCAGCACCGCCAGGTTGGTGGCCAGGAACAGGAATACGCGCTTCATGGGTGTGGGAACCTCCTCATCTCGCCGTCAGCGGGCGGCGATAGAGTAGGGGCAGAACAAGCCGGTCTCAAGCCCCGCGGCGCGCCAGCAGCCGGCCGAGCACGGTGGAGGGGTGCTCCTCGCCGGTGCGCACGTAGCGCAGCACGTCCGGGCCGTGGGCGATCCAGTCCATCTCCCGCCCGGCCCCGCGGCGCCCGCAGAACAGCAGCCGGTCGCCCGGGGCCAGGGTGGTGTCGTCGGCGGGCACCAGGCGGTTGTCGCCCGCCCGCACCAGCAGCAGGGGCACGCAGGGCAGGCGCTCGTCGCGCAGGCGCGGATTGCGGCACAGGTCGCCCACCCGCACCGTCTCGCCCCGGGCCAGGGCCGAGTACACGGCGCCGGCGCCGCGGGGCGTGATGTCCAGCGACCAGGTGGCCGGGGCCTCCTCCTCGATGACCCCGCCGATGCGAGACACGAGTTCGTTGGCCCAGTCGTTGTCCTGGGTCGCGGCCAGTTCCAGGAACTCGGCCAGCAGCGGGGTGGTGATGAGGGCGAAGATCTTGTGCGCGATGACGCTGCCGCGTTGCATCACCAGGTCCACCTCCGCGGCACGGAACAGCGGCTCGTTG
>JALUTW010000314.1 GCA_027021685.1 Chromatiales bacterium
GTCCTCCACGTGGATGTAGTCGCGCACGCCGGTGCCGTCAGGGGTGGGATAGTCGGTGCCGTAGATGTACACCTTGTCCCGCTTTCCCAGGGCGGCCTCGGCCGCCACCTTCACCAGCAGGGTGGAGTCCGGCGTGGACTGTCCGATGCGCCCTTCCGGATCGGAGCCGGCCACGTTGAAGTAGCGCAGCACCACGTGGGTGAGATCGGTCACCGCCGACAGGTCGCGCAGCATCCATTCGGTCATGAGCTTGGAGGTGCCGTAGGGGTTGATGGGGCGGGTGGGGGAGTCCTCCGCGGCCACGCCGCCGTCCGGAATGCCGTACACTGCGGCGGTGGAGGAGAAGATGAAGTGCCGAACCCCGGCCTCGTGGCAGCATTGCAACAGGTTGCGGGTGTTGCAGGTGTTGTTGCCGTAGTACTTGAGCGGATCGATCACCGATTCGGGGACGATGGTGTGGGCGGCGAAGTGCATGACCGCGCCCACCCGGTGTTCCGCCAGCAGGCGGCTCACCAGCGCCCGGTCGCCGGTGTCGCCCACCACCAGCTCCCCGTGGAGCACTGCGTCGGCGAATCCCTTGCTCAGGTTGTCCAGCACCACCACCCGGCGCCCGGCCTCGCCGAGCTGGCGCACCACGTGGCTGCCGATGTAGCCGGCGCCGCCGGTCACCAGGACTGTGTCGTTGCTCATGTGGCTTGATTCCCCCGAAAAAATCGCAGCGCAGTGTAGCAGAGGCCCCGGCCCGGGGGCATTGACCCCTTCCGGTGTAGTCAAATGGGCTTAAGGGCCGGAGGGGATGGAAAAAATATCATTGAAAACAATAATATGAAGGATATTTTTCACCCGGACTCTCGGATTGCGTGAAGAAACTGTGATAACTTGTTGTAAAACAAGTATTTTATTGCATGATTCGGGATGCCTCCCGGAACCGGGACGGCGGCGGGAAACCGTGCCGGCAAGGCGCTATAATGCGCCGTTTCGCGCCAGCGGCCACGGGCCCGAGCAACCGGCACAGACATGAAGTACCGTACCGACGACCTTCGCATCCAGGCCATCGCCGAGGTGGTGCCGCCGGACCAGGTGCACCGCGAGCTGCCCATCACCGACGCGGCGGCGGAGACGGTCTATGCCACCCGCCAGGCGGTGCACGAGGTGATCCACGGCAAGGATGACCGCCTGCTGGTCATCGTGGGGCCCTGCTCCATCCACGATCCGGAGGCAGCCAAGGCCTATGCCCGCGAGCTGAAGCAGGCCCGGGAGGACCTGGCCGCGGACCTGCTGGTGGTGATGCGGGTGTACTTCGAGAAGCCGCGCACCACGGTGGGCTGGAAGGGCCTGATCAATGACCCGGACCTGGACGGCAGCTTCCAGATCAACAAGGGCCTGCGCATCGCCCGGCGCCTGCTGCTGGAGCTCAACGACATGGGCATGCCGGCGGCCACCGAGTTCCTGGACCTGATCACACCCCAGTACTTCGCGGACCTGGTGAGCTGGGGCGCCATCGGCGCGCGCACCACCGAGAGCCAGGTTCACCGCGAGCTGGCCTCGGGCCTGTCCTGCCCGGTGGGGTTCAAGAACGGCACCGACGGCAACCTGCGGGTCGCGGTGGATGCCATCCGTGCCGTGCGCCAGCCGCATCATTTCCTGTCGCTCACCAAGGCCGGGCACTCGGCCATCTTCTCCACCACCGGCAACGACGACTGCCACGTGATCCTGCGCGGCGGCCGCGAGCCCAACTACGATGCCGAGCACGTGGAAGAGGCCTGCGAACAGTTGCGCAAGGCCGGGCTGCCGGAGCGGCTGATGATCGATCTCAGCCACGGTAACAGCCGCAAGCAGTACATGCGCCAGGTGGAGGTGGGGGCGGACGTGGCGGCCCAGATCGGCGCCGGGGA
>JALUTW010000315.1 GCA_027021685.1 Chromatiales bacterium
GATCTCAGATGTCAGATGTCAGATGTCAGATGTCAGATGCCGGGAGGTAGCCGTGCCGGTCCGCCCGGAGCACACCCCCTCACCCCGGCCCTCTCCCCCGCGATGCGGGGGAGAGGGGGATGGAAACATCAGTTGCGGCATCGAACCTTCACCGGGTGCGAAAAAACGGTCCCCTCTCCCTCCGGGAGAGGGTCAGGGTGAGGGGATCAACCCGCGGGCGCGCAGCCGGTGATCGCTCCTGGGAATAGAAATCCGGCAGCCAGCCCCCAGCCGCTTCCAGGATCCCCCTCACCCCGGCCCTCTCCCCCGCATCGCGGGGGAGAGGGGGATGGAAAAAATGGACCGGACCGGGGAGGATGGAAATCCGGCAGCCAGCCCCCGGCCCCTAGCTCCCTTTCTCCAGGTTGTCGAGATAGCGCTCGGCGTCCAGCGCCGCCATGCAGCCGGTGCCGGCGGAGGTGATGGCCTGGCGGTAGACGTGGTCCATGACGTCGCCGGCGGCGAACACGCCCTCGACGCTGGTGGCGGTGGCGTTGCCCTCGGTGCCGCTCCTGACCTTGATGTAGCCGTGATCCATCTCGAGCTGGCCTTCGAAGATGTCGGTGTTGGGCTTGTGGCCGATGGCGATGAACACGCCGTCCACCTTGAGTTCCTTGGTGCCGTCGCCGGTGGTGGACTTGATGCGGATGCCGGTCACCCCGGAGTCGTCGCCCAGCACCTCGTCGAGGACGTGGTTCCACTCGATGGTGACGTTGCCGGTCCTGGCCTTCTCCATGAGCTGGTCGGCCAGGATCTTCTCCGAGCGGAACCGGTCGCGCCGGTGCACCACGGTGACGTGGGAGGCGATGTTGGACAGGTACAGGGCTTCCTCCACCGCGGTGTTGCCGCCGCCGATGACCGCCACCGGCCGGCCCTTGTAGAAGAAGCCGTCGCAGGTGGCGCAGGCGGAGACGCCGCGGCCGCGGAACTTCTCCTCCGACGGCAGGCCCAGGTACTTGGCCGAGGCACCGGTGGCGATGATGAGGGCGTCACAGGTGTAGGTGCCGCTGTCGCCGGTGAGCCGGAAGGGCCGGGTCTTGAGGTCCACCTGGTTGATGTGATCGAAGATCATCTCGGTCCCGAAGCGCTCGGCGTGCTTCTTCATGCGCTCCATGAGCTCCGGGCCCTGCACGCCCTCGGCGTCGCCGGGCCAGTTGTCCACGTCGGTGGTGGTCATGAGCTGGCCGCCCTGTTCCAGCCCCGTGACCAGCACGGGTTTCAGGTTGGCGCGCGCGGCGTAGATGGCCGCGGTGTAGCCGGCGGGGCCGGATCCGACGATCAGCAGGCGGCAGTGCTTGGTTTCACTCATGTGTTAGACTCCAACAAAACGGGCGGCCGGGACCCGGCGCCGTGTCCCTGGTGATTGATTCGGCGTCGCAAACGAGACAGGTCCGCACGGAACGGGTTCCGCGCGCGGCAGTCAATATACGGAAAGCGGTGGGCAGGGTAAAGGATCGGCGACATGCGAATCGGAATCCCCCGTGAGATCAAGGTGCGGGAAGGACGGGTGGCCCTCATTCCCGCCGCGGCCGGCGAGCTGGTCCGCCACGGTCACGAGGTGTTCATCGAGGCCGGCGCCGGCCGGCTCTCGGGTTACGACGACGCCGACTACGCAGCCGTGGGCGTGGAGGTGGTGGCCGATGCCGCCACCCTCTACCAGCGGGCGCAGATGATCGTGAAGGTCAAGGAACCGCAGCCGGAAGAGCTGGAGCGGCTGCGGCCCGATCACCTGCTGTTCTCCTTTCTCCACCTGGCGGCGGCGCCGGAACTCACCCGCGCGCTGCAGGCCATCGGCCTCACCGCGGTGGCCTTCGAGACCGTGGCCGAGGCCGACGGCCGCCTGCCCCTGCTGGCGCCCATGAGCGACATCGCCGGGCGCATCGCGGTCCAGGAGGGCGCGGTGCTGCTGCATCACTACCGCGGGGGGCGCGGGCTGCTGCTGGGCGGACTGCCGGCGGCGGAGCGCGGCCGGGTGGTGATCCTGGGCGCGGGCAACGCCGGCGGCAACGCCGCCGCGGTGGCCGCGGCCCTGGGCGCCGAGGTCACGGTGCTGGAGCGGCGCCGCGAACGCATGGCGGCCATGCGCGCCCTGGGGCCCAACGTCACCGCCCTGTACCCCTTCGCCGACGCCGTGGCCGAGGCCGTGCGCGCGGCCGACCTGCTCATCGGCGCGGTGCTCGTGCCCGGCCGCCGCGCGCCCCACCTGGTGAGCGCCGACATGGTGCGGGCCATGCGCCCGGGCGCGGTGGTGGTGGACATCTCGGTGGACCAGGGCGGCTGCATCGAGACCACCCGGCCCACGGACTGGGAGCGGCCCACCTTCGTCTGGGAGGGGGTGGTGCACTTCGGGGTCACCAACATGCCGGGAGCGGTTCCGCGCAGCGCCTCACAGGCCCTGTCCGCGGCTCTGGTACCCTATGTCCTGCGCCTGGCCCGGCCCGGCTGGGAGCAGGATCCGGCCCTGGCCGCGGGGGTCAACGTGCGCGGCGGGGAGGTGGTGCACCCGGCCCTGCGGGAGGCCGCCTGAGGCGGATTCTCGCTTGTAAATGGCCTGTATATTTAGTAGCTTGTGAACGTTTCTTGAGAAACAGAATTAACTGAATCTTGGCCCAGGCAACTCACAAGAAGGCCCCGCCGGGGGCCCCGCTGGCGGGCCACCTGCGGCGCGGCATCAAGGAAGGGGCACTGGTGGTGTCGGGCTTCACCGCCGCCTACCTGCTGCTGGCCCTGGCCACCTACCATCCGGGCGACCCGGGCTGGTCCCACAGCGGCACCGGCGCCCCGGTGCGCAACCTGGGCGGCCCCGCGGGGGCCTGGTTCGCCGACGTCTTCCTCAGCCTGTTCGGCTACATGGCCTACCTGTTTCCGGTCATGCTGGCCTACGCCGGCTGGCTCATCTACCGCGGCCTGCGCGCCGACGGCCCGGTGGACCCGCGGGCGGTGGCTCTGCGCAGCGGCGGCTTTCTGCTGACCCTGGCCACCGGCTGCGGCCTGGCCGCGCTGCACCACGCCGGCGGCGGCCTGCCCGTGGGCGCCGGGGGCATCCTGGGCGACCTGGTGGGGCAGGGTATGGCCGGGGCCTTCAGCCCCCTGGGGGCGACCCTGCTGCTCCTGGGCGGGTTTCTCACCGGGGTCACCCTGTTCACGCACCTGTCCTGGATCCGCCTCATGGACCTCACCGGGGCCGCCACCCTGGCCCTGCTCGACGGGGCGCGCCGCGGGCTGGCGGCGGTGCGCCGCCGCTGGGGCGAGCGGCGCGCGCGGCAGGCGCGCGAGGAGGCCTCGCGCGAGCGCGTGGCCGTGGTCAAGAAGCAGAAGGCGCGGCGGCCGCCGCCGCGGATCGAGCCCACCGTGGCCCGGGTGGAGCCGGGCGAGCGGGTGGAGCGCGAGCGCCAGGTGCCCCTGTTCGAGATCGAGTCCGACGGCGAGCTGCCGCCGCTGGCCCTGCTGGACGAGCCCGAGCCCAACGTCCACCGCCTGTCCGACGAGGCGCTGGAGGCCATGTCGCGGCAGGTGGAACTCAAGCTGGCCGACTTCGGCATCAGCGTCGAAGTGGTGGCGGTGCACCCGGGCCCCGTGATCACCCGCTTCGAGCTGCAGCCGGCACCGGGGGTGAAGGTGAGCCAGATCACCAACCTGGCCAAGGACCTGGCCCGCTCCCTGTCGGCCATCAGCGTGCGCGTGGTGGAGGTGATCCCGGGCCGCACCACCATCGGCCTCGAGGTGCCCAACGAGGTGCGCGAGACGGTGCGGCTGTCGGAGGTGCTGCGCTCGCGCGCCTTCGAGGAGGCGGCCTCGCCCCTGACCCTGGCCCTGGGCAAGGACATCAGCGGCGAGCCGGTGGTGGCCGACCTGGCGCGCATGCCGCACCTGCTGGTGGCCGGCACCACCGGCGCCGGCAAGTCGGTGGCGCTCAACGCCATGCTGCTGTCCATCCTCTACAACGCCAGCGCCGAGCAGGTGCGCCTGATCCTCATCGATCCCAAGATGCTGGAGCTGTCCATCTACGACGGCATTCCCCACCTGCTGGCGCCGGTGGTCACCGACATGAAGGAGGCGGCCAATGCCTTCCGCTGGTGCGTGGCGGAGATGGAGCGCCGCTACAGGCTCATGGCCCACCTCAAGGTGCGCAACATCAATGGCTTCAACCGCAAGGTGAGCGAGGCGGCGGCCGCCGGCCAGCCCATCCTCGATCCCTTCTACGAGCCGGTGGGGGAGGACGACACCGCGCCGGCGCTCACCCCGCTGCCCTACATCGTGGTGGTGGTGGACGAGCTGGCCGACATGATGATGATCGTGGGCAAGAAGGTGGAGGAGCTCATCGCGCGCCTGGCGCAGAAGGCCCGGGCCTCGGGCATCCACCTCATTCTCGCCACCCAGCGCCCGTCGGTGGACGTGCTCACCGGCCTCATCAAGGCCAACATTCCCACCCGCATCGCGTTCCAGGTCTCGGCCCGCGCCGACTCGCGCACCATCCTCGATCAGATCGGCGCCGAGCAGCTCCTGGGCCACGGCGACATGCTCTACCTTCCGCCGGGCACCGCCGTGCCCATGCGCGTGCACGGCGCCTTCGTCGCCGACCACGAGGTGCACAAGGTGGTGGACGACCTCAAGCGCCGCGGGCGCCCGGCCTACATCGAGGAGGTGCTGCAGGAGCCGCTGGAGGGTGAGGCCAACGTGCCCGGCCTCGGCGGGGGTGGGGGTGACGACGCCGAGCAGGACCCGCTCTACGACGAGGCCGTGCGCATCGTCACCGAGACCCGGCGCGCCTCCATCTCCGGCGTCCAGCGCCGGCTCAAGATCGGCTACAACCGCGCCGCGCGCCTGGTGGAGGCCATGGAGGCCGCCGGCATCGTCGGCCCGCTGGAGGCCAACGGCAGCCGCGAGGTGCTGGCGCCGCCGCCGCCGGCCGACTGACATGCGCCGCGCTCCACTGCTGGGCCTGCTCCTGCTGCCGCTGCTGGCCGGCGCGGCCGACCCCGCCGCCACGGTGCGGGCCTGGTTCGACGGTGTCGACACCCTGCGCGCCCGTTTCACCCAGCGGGTCTACGACTCCGGCGGCATCCTCCTGCGCGAGACCCGCGGCGAGCTCGCCATCGCCCGGCCCGACCGCTTCCGCCTCGAGTACACCGCACCCTACCGCCAGCTCTACGTGGCCGACGGCGAGCGGCTGTGGGCCTACGACGAGGACCTGGAGCAGGTGACGGTGCATCCCCAGGCCGACCGCCTGCGGGAGTCCCCGGCGCTGATCCTGGCCGACCCCGCCCGCCTGACCCGTGCCTACACGGTGCGTGCGCTGCCGGGGGAGGGCGGCCTGCGCCGCTTCGAGCTCACCCCGCGCGGCGGCAGCGGCGACGTGGAGAAGATCATCCTCGCCTTCGACGAGCACCTGCTGCGGGCCATGGAGATCCACGACAGCTTCGGCCAGCGCACGCTGCTGCGCTTCGAGCGGCTGCAGATCAACCCCCTGCTCGACGACAGGCAGTTCACCTTCACTCCGCCGCCCGGGGTGGATGTCATCGGCGCCGACGGCGCACCGCCGGCATGAGCGGAACCACCGGCGACCTGTTCGAGGCCCCGGCGGCGGAAGAGCAGGCCGCGCCCTGGCGCCCCCTGGCCGATCGCCTGCGGCCGCAGTCGCTGGAGGAACTGGCCGGGCAGGACCACCTGCTGGGCGAGGGCAAGCCCCTGCGCCGCGCGCTGGAGCACGGCCGGCTGCATTCCATGGTCCTGTGGGGGCCGCCGGGATCGGGCAAGACCACCCTGGCGCGCATGGTGGCGCGTTACTGGGATGCACGTTTCATCAGCCTGTCGGCGGTGCTCTCGGGCGTGAAGGAGATCCGGGCCGCCATCGACGAGGCCCGCGAGTGGCGTTGCCGCGCGGGCAAGCCCACGGTGCTGTTCGTGGACGAGGTGCACCGGTTCAACAAGGCCCAGCAGGACGCCTTCCTGCCCCACATCGAGGACGGCACCGTCACCTTCATCGGCGCCACCACCGAGAATCCTTCCTTCGAGCTCAACAACGCGCTGCTGTCCCGCGCCCGGGTGTACGTGCTCAAGGCCCTGGACGGCGAGGCCGTCGCCGCCATCATCCGCCGTGCCCTGACCGATCCCGGGCGCGGCCTGGGCGGGATGAATCTCCAGTGCAGCGAGGACACTGTCGCCAGGCTGGCGGCCGCCGCCGACGGCGACGCCCGCCGCGCGCTGAACCTGCTGGAGCTGGCGGCGGAGCTGGCCGAGGCCCGCGGCAGCCGTACCATCGACGAGGCACTGCTGGCCGACCTGCTGGCGGGCGACGTGCGTCGCTTCGACAAGGGCGGCGAGCTGTTCTACGACCAGATCTCGGCCCTGCACAAGTCGGTGCGCGGCTCCGATCCCGACGCCGCCCTGTACTGGTTCGCGCGCATGCTGGACGGCGGCTGCGATCCCCTGTACATCGCACGCCGCGTGGTGCGCATGGCCTCGGAGGACATCGGCAACGCCGACCCGCGCGCCCTGACCCTCGCCCTGCAGGCGTGGGACGTCCAGGAACGGCTCGGCAGCCCCGAGGGCGAGCTGGCCATCGCCCAGGCCGTGGTCTACCTGGCCTGCGCGCCCAAGAGCAATGCCGTGTACACCGCCTACAACCAGGCGCGGGAGGACGCCCGCCGCCACGGCACCCTGGAGGTGCCGCTGCACCTGCGTAACGCGCCCACGAAACTCATGAAGGAGCTGGGTTACGGCAAGCGCTACCGCTATGCCCACGACGAACCCGAGGGCTACGCCGCCGGCGAGAACTACTTCCCCGAGGACATGAAGCCGCGGCGCTACTACCAGCCCGTGGACCGCGGGCTGGAAAGCCGCATCCGGGAGCGCCTGGCGCACCTGCGCGAGCTGGACGCGCGTCACCGCAGGCAGGAGGACGAAGAGTGACGCAGTGGCTGGCCATCGCCGCGGGCGGCGCCGCCGGTGCCCTGCTGCGCTATGCCACCTCCACCTTCGTTCACCACAAGCTGGGCACCGGTTTTCCGTGGGGCACGCTCGCGGTCAACGTCACCGGCTCCCTGGCCATGGGATTCCTTTATATAGTCCTGCTGGAGCGCACTGCCCTGGGTCCCGAGTGGCGGGCGCTGCTGCTGGTGGGGCTGCTGGGGGCGTTCACCACCTTTTCCACCTTTTCCATCGAGACCTTCAACCTGCTGGAGGCGGGCAGCGTGTGGCGCGCCGCCGCCAACGTGGGGGTGTCGGTGATCCTGTGCCTGGCCGCGGCATGGCTGGGCGTGGTGCTGGGGAGGTCGTTATGAAACTGGAAACCGTGGCCATGGTGCGCATCTATCTCACCGAGGGCGAGCGCGAGCTCGACGCCCTGCTCAAGCGGCTGCGCGACTGGGAGAAGCTGCGCGGGGTGACCGTGTTCCGCGGCATCTCGGGCTACGGCGACTCGGGCGAGATTCATTCCGCCGGGCTGGTTGACATTTCCCTGCACCTGCCTATAGTCGTCGAGTTTTTCGACACGCCCGGCAAGGTGCGCGAGATCATCGAGCACCTGTCGGCCGAGATCAAGCCGGGCCACCTGGTGACCTGGGAGGCCCGGGTCACCGCCGAAGAATGAAGCACGACAGGACGACACCGGCATGATCGATCCCCACCTGCTGCGGACGCGGCTCGACGAGGTGGCCGCGCAGCTCGCGCGCCGCGGCTTTTCCCTGGACACCGCGGCCCTGGAGAAGCTGGAGGCCGAGCGCAAGGCACTGCAGACGCGCACCGAGCAGCTCCAGCATGAGCGCAACACCCGTTCCAGGGCCATCGGCCAGGCCAAGGCCCGGGGCGAGGACATCCAGCCGCTGCTGGACGAGGTGAGCCGGCTGGGCGACGAGCTCAAGGCCGCCGAGCAGCGTCTGCGCGAGGTGCAGCAGCAGCTCAACGACATCCTCCTGGGCGTTCCCAACCTGCCTCATGCCTCGGTGCCCGACGGCCGGGACGAGAACGACAACCGCGAGGAGCGCCGCTGGGGCGAACCGCCGCAGTTCGCCTTCGAACCCCGCGACCACGTGGAGCTGGGCGAGGGCTGCGGCGGACTGGACTTCGAGGCCGCGGCGAAGATCACCGGCTCGCGCTTCGTGGTCATGCGCGGCGGGGTGGCCCGCCTGCACCGGGCGCTGATCCAGTTCATGCTCGATGTCCACACCCGCGAGCACGGCTACACCGAGGTCTACGTGCCCTACATCGTCAATGCCGACAGCCTGCGCGGCACCGGCCAGCTGCCCAAGTTTGCCGAGGACCTGTTCCGGCTGGAGGGCGAGCAGCCGTGGTACCTGGTGCCCACCGCCGAGGTGCCGGTGACCAACCTGGTGCGCGACACCATCCTCGACGCCGGCGAGTTGCCGCTGAAGTTCGCCTGCCACACGCCGTGCTTCCGCAGCGAGGCCGGGGCCTACGGCAAGGACACCCGCGGCATGATCCGCCAGCACCAGTTCGAGAAGGTGGAGCTGGTGCAGATCGTGGAGCCGGACGAGTCCTGGCAGCGGCTGGAGGAGCTCACCGCCCACGCCGAGACCATTCTGCAGAAGCTGGAGCTGCCCTACCGGGTGGTGACCTTGTGCACCGGCGACCTCGGGTTCTCCGCGGCCAAGACCTACGACCTGGAGGTGTGGCTGCCGGGGCAGGGGCGCTACCGCGAGATCTCCTCCTGCTCCAACTTCACCGACTTCCAGGCCCGGCGCC
>JALUTW010000316.1 GCA_027021685.1 Chromatiales bacterium
ACGAAGGCCCGCCCGGCCAGGGGATGGTCCGGCGCCACGGCCAGGCGGCCCTCGAAGCCGAACAGGGGGGCGAAGGCCAGCTCCGGTGACGGCACCGGGTCGGAGGTGATCACCAGGTCCACCTCCCCGGCAGCCAGGGCCGGGAGGGCCTCGAAGCTCCTGCCCAGGCGGAGGTCCACTTCCACCCCGGGCCAGCGCACGCGGAAGCGGTCCAGCAGCGGCAGCAGCCAGTCGAAGCAGGCATGGCACTCGATGGTGACGTGCAGCCGCCCCGCCTCGCCCTGCCCCATGGCCCGCAGCTCGCCCTCGGCCGCCTCCACCCGCGGCAGGACCTCGCGCGCCAGGGCCGCCAGCCGCTCGCCCGCCGGCGACAGCCGCGCCGGGCGCCGGCCGCGCAGCAGCAGCGGCGTGCCGAAGTACTCCTCCACCGCCCGCATCTGGTGGGACAGGGCCGACTGGGTCAGGTGCAGGCGCCGCGCCGCGGCGGCGAGGCTGCCCGTCTCCTGGATGGCCAGCAGGCTCCTCAGGTGCCTGATTTCGATGAACATTAATTTTATTCAATAAAATGTTTACAAAAATGAACTGTACTAATTATAAGGGCCGCCGCCATACTCCCCGCAAGCCTTTGGTGACGGAGGAGAACGGACACATGGCCACGGTGCACAACCTGGGGTTCCCGCGCATGGGCGCGGACCGGGAGCTGAAGAAGGCCCTGGAGGCCTACTGGCGCGGCGACATCTCCCGCGGGGCGCTGGAGGACACGGGACGCGAGCTGCGGCTGCGCCACTGGCGGCAGCAGCAGGCGGCCGGAATGGCCTGGGTGCCGGTGGGAGACTTTTCCTTCTACGACCACGTGCTGGACACCAGCGCCTGGCTGGGCGCGGTGCCCCGCCGCTTCGGCTGGAGCGGCGGCGAGGTGGACCTGGACACGTATTTCCGCATGGCCCGCGGGCGGGCGCCCACTGGTGAACCCGCCGCCGCCTGCGAACTCACCAAGTGGTTCGACACCAATTACCACTACCTGGTGCCGGAGCTGGAGTCCGGCACCTCCTTCGCCCTGTCCTCGCGCCGCCTGCCGGAGGAAACGGCCGAGGCCCGCGCGGCCGGGTTCGCCCCCCGGCCGGTGATCCTGGGTCCCCTCACCTGGCTGTGGCTGGCCAAGTGGCGCGACGGCAACGGTGACAAGCTGGCCGTGCTCGAACGCATCCTGCCCGTCTACGGCGAGATGCTGGCCGCGCTCAGGGACGCCGGCGCCCAGTGGGTGCAGGTGGACGAGCCGGCCCTGGTGCTGGACCTGCCGCAGGACTGGCGCCAGGCCTTCGAGTCCGCCTACACGCGGCTGCGGCTGCCGGGCCTGAAGATCCTGCTGGCCACCTACTTCGGGGCCCTGGGCGACAACCTGTCCCTGGCCTGCCGCCTGCCGGTGGACGGGCTGCACGTGGACCTGGTGCGGGCGCCGGACCAGCTCGCCCCGGTGCTGGACCAGCTTCCCGCCTACAAGGTCCTGTCCGCCGGCGTGGTGGACGGGCGCAACGTCTGGCGCACCGATCTCGAGGCAGCCCTTGCGTTGCTGGACCCGGCGGCGCAACGGCTGGGAGAACGCCTGTGGCTGGCGCCCTCCTGCTCCCTGCTTCACGTCCCGGTGGACCTGGAGCCGGAGACGGGCCTGGATCCGGAACTCCGGTCCTGGCTCGCCTTCGCGGTGCAGAAACTGGACGAGCTGCGGGTCCTGGGCACGGCGCTGGCGCAGGGGCGCGAGGCCGTGGCCGCGGAGCTGGATGCCGCGCGCGCGGCCCTCGCCGGGCGCCGGCGCTCGCCGCGGGTGGTGAACCCGGCCGTGCGGGAGCGCCTGCACCGCCTCTCGGAGCACGACTTCGTGCGGGGGCGCC
>JALUTW010000317.1 GCA_027021685.1 Chromatiales bacterium
CAAGCGGTTTTCGCCATGCAAATTGGAAGAATTCATGCCGAGATGGGCAACAAGGAAAAAGCAAGAATGGCATTCAGACACGCGCTCGCACTTGAGCCGGATAACGAGATTATTGTTGACTATTTGAGCAAGCTCGATGACCCGGTCCAGGAGACGTCACAACCCACCGGCACCTCACAGTAAACGCATGAGAGTTTGGTTCAGGTGAAGCTTCGGACTGTCCAATGCCCGGTATGCGGCAAACCGGTGAAATGGGTGCCGGAAGAGAAATGGCGGCCGTTCTGCAGCGAGCGCTGCCGGCTCATCGACCTGGGAGACTGGGCCAGCGAGGCGCATCGCATTCCCGGAGAGCCAGCCCGGGATGTGTGGTCGGAAGACAGCGACCAGGGCAAGGAGTGAGGCGGCTCAGCCGCCCGCGGTGAACCCGAAGCGGGCCCGCCAGCGCCCGTTCCCGGCTGCCGCTTCCACCTCGGCCGTCCAGTCGCGGCGGCCGCTGGCACACACGGGCAGCACGGCCGTCCCGTGCCACGTGCCGGCCGCCGCCCGCCGCAGGGCCACCGGCTGCACGCCCATGTCCATGCCTTCCATGACGAAATGCACCTGCACCCCCGCCACTCCCTCGAGCCCGCCCACGCGGACCGTGACGGGAAACCGGGCCAGGTGGGGCACGCGGGGCGGCAGCTCCAGGCTGATCCGGACACCCTCCCCGGCGGTCTCGCAGGCCCGCCCGCGGGGCTCGCAGCCGGGCGCCGGAAGCAGGACACCGCCCGGTGCCGGCTCCCGCTGCCGGGCCCACCATGCCGCGGCGGCGACCACCAGCACCAGCAGGACGAGGCCGGCGGAGCGGACCGGACGGGAAGGTGTCACGGAGCGTCCCACAGGCCGCGGATGGCGGCAATCCCGCGCGCACCGTGGCGCCGGGCCAGCAGGAGGTCCGAGCGGGTGAGCCCGCCCAGGGCATAGACCGGGAACGGCACCTCCCGCACCAGGCGCGCGAACGCCTCCCAGCCCAGGGGCGCGGCTTCCGGATGGGACGCGGTGGCGTGCACCGGCGACAGCAGGGCATAGTCCACGCCCACCCTCGCCGCCTGCGCCAGCTGGGCGGCATCGTGACAGGAGGCGCCCAGCAGCCGGTCCGGTTCCACCGGCCGCTCCGCCAGGGCCATGAGCCGCGCGCTGCTCAGGTGCAGGCCGTCGGCCTCGAGCCGGCCGAACCATGGCACCGGGCAGTTGAGCACCAGACGTGCGCCGGCTCCGCGGCAGGCCTCGTGCGCCAGCGCGGCGAGGCGGGCGAAGGCCTCTTCGTCCAGCTCCGGGGCGCGAAGCTGGACCAGCCGGATCCCGCGGGCCAGGGCACTGTGCAGGCGGGCGGCAAAATCGGACTCGTCCGGGAAGGCCCCGGTGATGAGCATGAGGTCGGGCAGGTTGACCGCCTGCACGATGCCGCGATCGGCCGCGGGCAGCCGGTAGCGGGGCAGATCGCGGGGGTCCACCCAGTCCAGGCCCTGCCCCTCCAGGCCGGTGGCCTCGCCGCTGAAGGTCCTCACCTCGAACACGTGCAGGCGCACGGTCCGCTCGGGATAGCGGTGGGGAATCTCCATCAGGGGCAGGACCTCGCCCACCTGAATCCCCAGCTCCTCGCGCAGCTCCCGAGCCAGGGCCATGGCCGGCGTCTCGCCCCGCTCCAGCTTGCCGCCCGGAAACTCCCAGCCGCCGCCCTGGTGAAGATGGGCCGCCCGCTGCGCCAGCAGGATGCGGCCGGCCCCGTCGTACACCACCCCCACGGCGACCTCCACCACCTCGCCGCCGGTGCGGGGGTTGGCGGATGCGGCGCTCATGTGCGGTACTCGGCGTTGATGCGCACGTAGTCGTAGGAGA
>JALUTW010000318.1 GCA_027021685.1 Chromatiales bacterium
GCGGATCATCGACTCCACCCGGCTGCTGTCCATCACCGCCAACCTGGGTGACGCCAGGTCCACCATCACCCACCCGGCCACCACCACCCACGGCCGCCTTACCGACGCGGAGCGGGCCGAGGCCGGGATCGGTGACGGGCTCATCCGCATCAGCGTGGGGCTGGAGGACGTGGCCGATATCCAGTACGACCTGGCCCGCGGCCTGGGTGCCATCTGAACCTCCAGGCCCCCCTGGATGCGACCCGGCGGTCCCACCGGGGCCGCGGCCTGCCATGGGACGGTGCGACGGCTGCGCCGTCACACCCTGTGCAACTCCTGCAGACAAAAACGTGGTGCAGGAGCGGCCCCATTCAGAGGACAGAGGACGGAGGACAGAGGCCAGAACGGGTGCAGGAGCGGCCCCCATTCAGAGGACAGAGGACGGAAGACAGAGGTCAGAACGGGTGTGGGAGCGGCCCCCGTTCAGAGGACAGAAGACAGAGGACAGAGGACAGAAGGGTGCAGGGTGCGGTGGCTTCGCCACCATACCCCGCTAGGGGTTCCGTCTTCCGGTCTCTGTCCTCCGTCCTCTGAACGGGCGGCGCTTGTATGTTATCTCCCGTTGATCCAAAAAAGGGTTTGTCGGGGGCGGAGGGACGAACGGCGCTTCTGGCCATATCTGGCACAGACTGTAGGAGATTTCGTCCCGCCCCACCTCAAGCGCCGATAAGGAATCCATCGGCCTTGCGGACCGACGATAGATGGCAAGCCAGCGCTTCGGTGGCGCCCCCGACAAACCCTTGACTTACCATAGCCGGGAGCACTCATCATGGCAATGACTGTCCGCACCACCTTCGTCGGCATCGACGTCAGCAAGGAATACCTCGATATCTCCAGCGACCCCCAGGGCCCGACGCTCCGCGTCCCCAACCAGCCCCGCGACATCCAGCGCTGGCTCAAGTCCCTCCCGCCAGGCCCCGTCGCCATCGCCCTCGAGGCCACCAGCACCTACCACCTCGAACTCGCCATGCGCGCCCACCAGGCCGGCCACGCCGTCTATCTCATCGACGGCTACCGCCTCAGCCGCTATCGCGACAGCATCGCCCAGCGCGCCAAAACCGATGCCGCCGATGCCCGCCTGCTGCGCCGCTACCTCGTCCATGAGCACGCCGCCCTGCGCCCCTGGGACCCTCCGGCCAGGCCCTATGCCCGCCTCCAGACCCTGCTCCGGCGCCGGGCCGTCCTCGTCAAGACCCGCACCGCCCTGCGCCAGAGCTTCGACGCCGTCCCCGAGCTGCGCCAGGCCGGCCAGACCCTGGTCAAGCAAATCACCGCCCTCGACCGGCACATCGTCCGCCAGCTCGTCCGCACCCTCTCCGAGGCCGGCTGGTTCCACCACTTCCAGCGTTGCCGGGCCATCGAGGGCTTCGGCGAGGTCATCTCCGCCGCCGCCGTCACCGCCTTCCACCGCGGCCCGTTCAAAAACAGCGACGCCTTCATCGCCTTCATCGGCCTCGATGTCCGGGTCCGCGACTCCGGCAAGACCCGCGGGCAACGCAGACTCTCAAAAAAGGGCGACCCCGAAATGCGACGATTGCTCTACCTCGCCGCCATGCAGGCCGTCAAATCCAATACCTGGAAACCCGTCTACCAGCGCTATCTCGACCGCGGATTCGCCAAAACCCAGGCCCTTGTCATCATCGCCAGAAAACTCGCCCGCATCGCCTTTGCACTGATGAAAAATCAGAGTGAATATCGGCCCGCCACCGCCCACGCAGGTTGCTGAGGGACATAGAATCTCCTACGGGGGTTGTTTGGTGCAGGAGCGGCCCCCTGGCCGCGAACTCAGTCGGCGTGGCTGCGGAGCCGCCGGATGAGGGCGGCGGTGTCGGGGTTG
>JALUTW010000319.1 GCA_027021685.1 Chromatiales bacterium
AGGTAGGCATCGATGGCCTCGAGATCCGGCACCCTCGCCCCGGGCAGCGGCTCGGAGACGTTCACCACACAGCGGAAGCCGTCAATGTATACCCCCTTGTCCGGCTTCCCCGCCCGCCGCCCGTACACCGTGGACCCGCCCGGCGACTCACGGTAATTTCCGCCCCGCAGGACCTTCTTCGTCCCCGCCTCCGGGCCCCGCGGGTTGCGCTCCGGCGAGCGCTCGTAGTAGTCCGCCGCGTACCAGTCCAGCACCCATTCCTGAACGTTCCCGCTCATGTCGTACAGCCCCAGCGGATTGGGCGGGTACTTCCCCACCTCGTGGCCCCAGCGCTCGTAACGGGCAAAGTTGCGGTCCAGCTCCACCCTCCCCGTGTCCGTCGCAAACCCCACCCAGTAACCCCGGCTCCTCGCCGCATACTCCCACTGCGCCTCCGTGGGCAGGTCGAACGGCAGCCCCGTCACCTCGCCCAGCCACCTGCAATAGGCCCGCGCACCGTGCCAGTTTGGCGTGGCCGGCTTGCGCGGCTGGCGGTAGGGCTTGCCCGCCCGCAGCGAACGCTCCTTCAGCAACGGCCGGCCCGTGGCCCGCGTGAACACGTCGTACTCCCCGAACGTCACCTCGTGGGCCTGGATGTGAAACCCGTCCAGCGTCACCTTGTGCGGGTGCTTGTTGTCCATCCCATGGGACCAGTAGCCGGCGCCGTATCCCACGCCCTTCCCACCCAGCGGCCGGTGCACATAGTCCCCCATCCAGAAACTGCCCCCCTTGACGTACACCAGCCCCGACAGCGTCCGCTCCACCAGCGCCGACACTTCAGGGTCCCGCGCCGGCCCCGCGCACGCCGACACCCACCACGCACACAGCACCCACACCAGCGCCCGGCGCATCATGCCTCCAGGAACCCGTTGCTGAAATTACCCACCGCCACGTCCACCGGGGCGCGCTCCGGCAGCCCGAAGGCCAGCTTGCGCTGGGCCCGCGCCAGGCCCGCGAAACGCTCCGCCTCCGGTCCCTCCAGCACCCCGAACAGCATCTGCGCCGACTCCCAGGCCTCCACCTTCTCGCCGGTGATGCTCATGTGCTCCATGGCCTCCCGGTGGTCCCGCCGGCTGCGCGAGGGGTCCAGCACCGCCAGGATGGCCCGCTCCCGCCGGGCCACGTACCGCCGGCCCGGACCCACGCACAGCACCCGCAGCAGGTGCCCCCGGGCCTCCGGCGGCAGGTAGGGCAGATGATGCGGCGCGGCCTCGATGCGCCGGGCCAGCTCCAGGGACAGGGCCTCGCGGCGGCTTTCCGATGAGAATTGTGAGAGCAAATCTCTCCACCAATCTTCCAATGCCTGCTGACCTTCCTCGTACCATTCCCGCACCTGCCTGCCGGTCCACACGCTGGCCAGCAACAGCAGCCGCAGGGTGTCGAAGGCCAGTTCCTGGATGAACTCCACCCGGTCGAAGTCCGCCGCCAGGAGCTGGTGGTAGGCGAAGACCATGAAATCGGCGATGTGGTCGCCGTGCACCGTCCACGCCAGGTCGCCGCCGCAGCCCACCCCCAGCACCACCGAGGCCTTGGCCCGGAGGTAGAACTTGCCGCCCTGGTAACTGATCCTGAACTCGCCCTCGGCTCCTGCACCCACGTCGAAGTGGGCGTCCGCCCCCACCGCGGCCAGGGGCACGAATGCGCGCGCCGCCGGCTGCGCCCGCGCCTCGGGGTTGTCCCACTCCAGCGCCCCGTTGACCTCGCACCCGGCACGCACGCCGGCAAAGGCCGACGCCCCGGCCCCCTGGGGCCTGAACTTCCGGTCCCGCTTCCGCAGGCCCTCCACGTCGTCGGCACCCTTGAGCAGCACCCGGCCCGTGGCGTCGTCGATGCTG
>JALUTW010000320.1 GCA_027021685.1 Chromatiales bacterium
GAGGAAGTCGATCTCCTCCTCGGCGAAGTCCAGCGCCGCCTCCACCCAGGCCCGCAGCTCCGTGAGCCCGGCGGCCACGCCCTCCAGGCGCCGGGACAGGGCGCCTTCCAGGGAGCGCAGGGCGGAACGCGCGGCCTGGGCCGAGCCGGCCTCGATGAGGTCCGCCACCGCCTCGGCCTGGGCCAGGTCCAGGCGGCCGTTGAGGAAGGCCCGCTCGGTGAACTCGCCGGGACGGGCGGGGCGGGCGCCCGCGGCCAGCACTGCACCCAGCACCAGGTCGGTCACCACGGGTCCGCCGTGGCCGTGGAGCTCCAGCACGTCCTCGCCGGTGTAGGAGCCGGGGCCGGGGAAGTAGAGCACCAGACCGGTGTCCACCACCTCGCCGGCGGCATCGCGGAAGCGGCGCAGTACCGCCCGCCGCGGCTCCGGCAGGCCGCCGGCCACCGCCTCCGCCACCTGCGCCACCGCCGGGCCGGACACGCGGATGATGGCCACGCCGCCGGTGCCGGGCGGCGTGGCGGGGGCGGCTATGGTGTCGGGCGTGCCCACCGCTAGCGGCGGGCGGGCTGGCCCTCGCCCAGCACGCGCCGGGTGATGTACCACTGCTGGGCGATGGAGAGGATGTTGTTGGCCACCCAGTAGAGCACCAGCCCGGAGGGGAAGAACAGGAAGAACACGGTGAAGACCAGCGGCAGGGCCATCATGATCTTCTGCTGCATGGGGTCGATCTGGGGCGGGTTGAGCTTCTGCTGCAGGAACATGGTGGCGCCCATGATCAGCGGCAGCACGAAATAGGGATCGCGGGTGGACAGGTCCTTGTACCAGAGGATCCAGTCCGCCTGGCGGAGCTCGACGCTCTCCAGCAGGACCCAGTAGAGGGCGATGAACACCGGGATCTGGATCGCGATGGGCAGGCAGCCACCCAGCGGGCTCACCTTCTCCTTCCTGTACAGCTCCATCATGGCCTGGCCCATCTTCTGGCGGTCGTTGCCGTAGCGCTCGCGCAGCGCCATCATCTTGGGTTGCAGCTTGCGCATCTTGGCCATGGAGCGGTAGCTGGTCTCCGACAGCTTGTAGAAGGCCAGCTTGATGATCACCGTGAGCAGGACGATGGCCCAGCCCCAGTTGCCCACCAGGCGGTGGAGCCAGTCCAGGAGCCAGAACAGGGGCTTGGCGATGACGGTGAGCAGGCCGTAGTCCACCGTCAGCTCCAGCCCCGGCGCCACCTCCTCCAGGGCGCGCTGGAGCTTGGGCCCCACGTAGAGGCGGGCCGAGAACTCGCCGCTCGCCCCCGGCGCCACCTCGGCCTCGGGCGAGGTGATGGCCATCACGTAGCGGCCGTCCCGGCGGGCCCGGGCGCTGAGCCGGTGCGGAACGTCGGCCGGCGGGATCCAGGCCGCCAGGAAGTAGTGCTGGATGAAGGCCACCCAGCCGCCGGTGACGCCCGTCCGGGTCACGGGCTCCTCGTCCATGTCGTCGAAGCCCACCTTGCGGTACTTCTCCTCCGGGGTGTAGTACACCCCGCCGGTGTAGGTATAGACCATGCCCTGGCTCCCGCTGTCGTTGCCGCTGCGCAGGAGCTGGCCGTAGAGGTTGCCGCGCCAGGGGCTGGCGGTGGGATTGTCCACCCGGTGGCGCACGGTGATCTCGTAGCTGCCGCGGCGGAAGTCATAGAACTTGGTGAATCGCACCCCCTCGGGGCTGGTCCAGGTGAGCGAGACGGTGATGGCGTCGCCGCCGTCCTCCAGCCGGTACTCGCCGGTGCGCCCGTTCCAGGGAGTGCGGTGATTGGGGGCCTCGTAGAGCACGCCGGGGACGCGCTTGCGCTTGACGGTGAAGCCCGACTGGGCCACGTGCACCACCGGCGGGG
>JALUTW010000321.1 GCA_027021685.1 Chromatiales bacterium
GGCGCCGCTTCCAGGCCTTCCTCGACGGGCTCGGCTACCCCTACGTCGAGGAGACCGCCAACCCGGCCTACCGCCTCTTTCTCTGAGCCGGGTGACGGCCAGCGGGTGACGGTCCGCAGCGGGCCCGGCTTGCGTCGGGCCGCAGGCGCGTCTGCAGACTGCGAGCCGTAAGCCGCAAGCGGCCGCCATGCGGCCTTTTTGGCCGCATGGCGGCATGAAAAAGGGCTCTCATGCTGTTTTCGTGGGCATGGTTTCGCGCCCTGGCAGGGGCGGGCAGAAGCCGCCGAGCTTGAGGAAGGCAAGGCTGATGAAGGCCTGGACGTTGCGGAAGCCGAAGGCGATGCGGTGCAGGAGCCGCAGCTGCGTGTTGCAGGCCTCGATGCGGGCGTTGGTCAGGCGGTGACGCAGGGTGGCCTCGATGCGTGCGCGGTGGCGGCGCACGGTGCGGGCGAGCGCGACGAAGGGCTGCAGGCGCGAGCGGCTGGCCCAGGCGAGCCATCGGTCGAGCTGTGCGAGGCCGGCCTCCGGTGTGGGGGCCTGGAAGACCGAGCGCAGGGCCTCCTTGAGGAGGTAGGCGCGGTAGAGGGGGCGGTTGGTGCGGGCCAGCTCGGCCAGGCGCTCGTGCTCGGCCTCGGCGAGGCGCTCGGGGGCCTTCCAGAGGACCCATCGGGTTTGCTGCAGGTCGCGGGCCTCGGCGCGGCGGCCGCTGCGGCGCAGCCGCCGCCACAGCTCGCGGCGGACGGCATCGACAGCGCGCGTGGCCCATTGGACCACGTGGAAGGGGTCGAGGCAGACGGTCGCCTGCGGGGCGTAGGCACGCACCACGGGGGCGATCCAGTCGGCCGCATCGGCGCTGACCAGCCGCAGCCGCCGGGCCCGCTCCGGGCCCAGGGCCTCGAAGAAGCCGGCCACGGCGGCGCGGTCACGCCCCGGGGCCAGCCACACCAGCCGCCCGGTGTCATGGTCGACCACCACCGTCAGATAGCGCTGCCCGCGCCGGTAGCTGAACTCATCGATGCCGATGCGCTTCAGCCCCGCCAGCGGGTCTCGCCTGGCCCGCGCCTCGGCCCCCACCCGCTCCACCATCGCCCCCACCGCACGCCAGCCGACGCGCATCAGCTCGCACACGGCCGTGCGTGAGGTCCGCACCGCCAACCAGGCGCACTGATCCTCGAAGGCCCTCGTATGCCGCGCCCCCGCACGCGCCCACGGCACCTCGGCCACCACCACCCCGTGCTCCGGACAGCGCACCCGCACCGCCTCGGCCTCCAGCCAGACCCGCACCGTGCCCAGGTCCAGCCCGCGCCAGCGCCGCCGCCCCCCGCCACGGTCATAGCCCGCACACCGCCGACCGCACCGGCTGCAGCGCCGCCGCCCACGCCGCAGCGGCCGCACCGCAACCCGCAGCGCCTGCCCGGCCTCGTCGAAATCGACCTCCTCGACCACAACGTCCTTGAGCCCCAGCAGCTTGCGCCATACTCTGCTCCTGGTCGCCATCGCCTCCCTCCTCAGGCATCGATTCAGCCTTGGGTTCACGCCGAATCATGCCCGGGAGGCGGGGCGACCTCCCACCCCCTACCCACGAAAACGGCAGAAGAGCCGTATTGTCTGGACCTGCATTGGTTCCGGGATCTGGACGAGGCCCGTGGTCCGATCAAGCAGTGGCACTACAACGAGGAGCGGCCGTACCAGTCCCTGGGTGGAAAGCCACCTGCGATCTATGGCCGGGAGGCTATCCGGTGAGCAGAGGTTTCCCACATTCGGAGTGGCTCACGTTCCGGGGTGCGGTCATCTAGCTTTACGCACCCGTTCCATCGTCACCGCAAACAATGAATCGGAAGTACTCGATGGTCTTGCCAAGACCC
>JALUTW010000322.1 GCA_027021685.1 Chromatiales bacterium
ATAATTGTACTGGGCCCCGCCGATGACGGCATCCAGCCGGGCCATGGTCCGCCGCAGCACCCGTGCCAGGTCGTCCAGGTCCGCATCCTCCATGTCCAGAAAATCGCTGGCATGGGCCAGGGGCAGGATGTGCACCTCCCACTCGTAGCGGCTGGCGAAGGGCTTGATGGCGATGAACCGTTCGCCGCGCTCGATGACGTACTGGCCCACGCCGATGCGCCGCACGATGCGGCCGGACTCGCGGTCGTAGATGGTGGCCTCGAAGGTCAGGGCCTCGTCGATGAGGGCACAGAAGATGCAGCGGTGATGGCGGCCGTAATACTGGGTGCTGTGGGTGACCTCGTCGTGCACGTTCTGCGGGACCACCGGCAGGGCGATGATCTGCGAGTGGGTGTGAGCCATGCTGGCCCCGGCCGCCGGCCCGAAGTTCTTGAACACCAGCACGTAGCGCAGGCGCGGGTCCATGTCGTAGAGCTCCCGCATGCGCCGCCGGTACATGCGAAACACGGCCGCCAGGTGATCGGCGGTCATCTCGTGCACGGCGATGCCGTGGCGGTCGTGGTCGATGATGACCTCGTGGCGGCCGTAGCCGTCGATGGCCTGCTGCAGGCCGAACACCAGGCCGCCGGTGCTGCCGTCGCTGCCCAGCACCGGGTAGAGGTTTTCCACGATGCGGATATGCCACGCGCCGTCCTCCGGCCAGCGGGCGATCTCGGGCGGCGTCTTGTCCTCGTTGCCGGTGCAGAAGGGGCAGGTGTCCACGTGCCGGCGGGTGTCCCGCGGGGCCGGGGCCTCGGCCTCCCGCGGGCGCATGCTGCGCGCGGTGGCCACCAGCACCGACTCGCTGGGCACGACGGGGTTGATGCGGATTTCGCGGATGGCCTGTTGTTGGTCTTGCATGGTGGGCGCGGTCCGTTGGCGCCATTATACGGCTTTGGCGCCAGGGCGGCATGCCGCCGGCGCCCGGCGGGGCGGCTTGTCACCGGCCGGGGCCGGCAGTACCATGGGCGGCTTGTGTGAAGGGGAGGATTCCGATGTTTCAGGGCAGCCTGGTGGCCCTGGTGACGCCCATGCGGGCCGACGGCGCGGTGGACGAGGAGGCGCTGCGGGCGCTGGTGGAGTTCCACGTGGCCGAGGGCACCGATGCCATCGTGGCGGTGGGCACCACCGGTGAATCGGCCACCCTGAGCGAGGCCGAGCACTGCCGGGTCATCGCCCGGGTGGTGGAGTTCGCCGCCGGCCGCATCCCGGTCATCGCCGGCACCGGGGCCAACGCCACCGACGAGGCCATCCGCCTCACCCGCTGCGCCCGCGAGGCCGGGGCCGATGCCTGCCTGCTGGTGACGCCCTATTACAACAAGCCCACCCAGGAGGGGCTGTACCTGCACCACCGCGCGGTGGCGGAGGCGGTGGACATCCCGCAAATCCTGTACAACGTGCCGGGCCGCACGGCGGTGGACATGCAGCCGGAAACGGTGGCCCGGCTGGCGGAGATCCCCAACATCGTCGGGCTCAAGGACGCCACCGGCGACCTGGAGCGGTTCCGCCGCGAGCGCCAACTGTGTCCCGGCGACTTCGCCATCTACAGCGGTGACGATGCCACCGCCATGGAGCTGATGCTGGCCGGGGCCCGCGGCGACATCTCGGTCACCGCCAACGTGGCCCCGCGCCTCATGCACGAGATGTGCATGGCCGCCATCGACGGCGACCGGGAGCGGGCGGCGGCCATCAACGAGCGCCTCATGCCCCTGCACAAGGGGCTGTTCGTGGAGTCCAACCCCATCCCGGTCAAGTGGGCCCTGCACGAAATGGGACGGATCCCGGAAGGCATCCGCCTGCCCCTGACCCCGCTTTCGCCGCAGT
>JALUTW010000323.1 GCA_027021685.1 Chromatiales bacterium
AAACCTTATATGATGCCGCCTTCGTTGCCGTGCACCGCGACGGGAGAACACCATGATGCATCCGCTGGCCCGCCTCGCCGCCGTCTGGCTCGCCCTGCTCGCGGCCGCCCTCCCGGCGGGCGCCGCCGAGCGCGTCCGCCTGGAGACCTCCCTGGGCGACATCGTGCTGGAGATCTACCCGGACCGTGCGCCCGAGACCGTGGCCAACTTCCTGCGCTACGTGGACGACGGCTTCTACGCCGGCACCGTGTTCCACCGGGTGGTGCCGGGATTCGTGATCCAGGGCGGCGGCTTCACCGCCGGGTTCGAACGCAAGCCCACCCGCGGCCCGGTGCTCAACGAGGCCGACAACGGGCTCAAAAACGAGCGCGGCACCGTGGCCATGGCCCGCACCTTCGAGCCCCACTCGGCCACCTCGCAGTTCTTCATCAATCTCAAGGACAACCGGTTCCTGGACCACCGCGGCAAGACCCCCGACGCCTGGGGCTACTGCGTGTTCGGCCGGGTGGTGGAAGGCATGGACGTGGTGGACCGCATCGCCGCCACGCCCACCGGACCCGGCGGTCCCTTCCCCAAGGATGTCCCGCAGACCCCTGTCGTCATCAAGCAGGCGGTGCGCCTCTCCGCCGCCGCATCACCACAGGAAACCAAGCCATGAGCAAGGTCACGCTGCACACCAGCATGGGCGACATCGTCATCGCCCTGGATGCCGAAAAGGCCCCCGTGACGGTGGAGAACTTCCTGCGCTACGCCCGCGAGGGATTCTACGACGGGACCATCTTTCACCGGGTCATCGACGGGTTCATGATCCAGGGCGGCGGCATGGAGCCCGGCATGAAGGAAAAACCCACCCGCGACCCCATCAGGAACGAGGCCGACAACGGGCTCAGGAACGAGCGCGGCACCATCGCCATGGCCCGCACGCCCGATCCCCACTCCGCCTCCTCCCAGTTCTTCATCAACGTCAAGGACAACGACTTCCTCGATTTCCGCGCGCCCACGCCCGAGGGCTGGGGCTACTGCGTGTTCGGCCGGGTGATCGAGGGCATGGACGTGGTGGACAAGATCAAGTCGGTGGAAACCACCACCCGCGGCTTTCACCAGGACGTGCCGCGCGAGGACGTGGTCATCGAGAAGGTGGAGGTGGAGGACTGATCCCGGCCCGCGGGCGGCATGCGCACCCTGTTCATCTCCGATCTCCACCTGAGCGAGGAACGACCCGCCATCACCGAGCTGTTCCTGCGCTTCTGCGCGGAGGAGGCCCCGGGGGCCGAGGCCCTCTACATCCTGGGCGACCTGTTCGAGATCTGGCTGGGCGACGATTTCGTCCTCCCCCACTACGAGGCCCCCTGCCGGGCCCTGGCGCAGCTCGCCGCCGGCGGCACCCCGGTGTACTTCATCGCCGGCAACCGCGACTTCCTGCTGGGCCCCGGGGGCGCCGCCCGCTGCGGCATGACCCTGCTGGCCGAACCCGCGGTGGTGAACCTGTACGGCACGCCCACGGTGCTGCTCCATGGCGACACCCTGTGCACCGACGATGTCCCCTACCAGGAATTCCGCCGCATGGTCCGCGACCCGGCCTGGCAGCGTGACTTCCTCGCCCGCCCGCCGCAGGAACGCCTGGCCATGGCCCGCCGGGTCCGCGAGATCAGCCGCACCGAGACCGCCGCCAAGGCGGAAGAGATCATGGACGTCAACGCCGGCGCGGTGACCGCGGCCTTCCGGGAGGCCGGCGTGCGGCAGATGATCCACGGCCACACCCACCGCCCTGCCCTCCACGCCCTGGAGGTGGACGGCACCCCCGCCCGGCGCCTGGTGCTGGGGGACTGGTACCGCCGCGGCAGCTTCCTGGAATGCGA
>JALUTW010000324.1 GCA_027021685.1 Chromatiales bacterium
CGGGTGCTGGACTACCACCGCGAACACGACGACGCCGACGCGGCCTGAACCGCGTCCGGACCGGCGCCTGGCCGAGCGGCCCCAGGGCCACGCGTAACCGTCCTTGCCGGCAGCGGCTGGCGCTCATCCTGGTGGATGGCAGGGCGAGCGTGGCCCGGCTGCATCAGAAGGCGGTGGGCTTCGATGATCTCGAGGAAATCTTGCGCTGGCTTCTGGACCAGGGCTTCATCCGCCCGGCGGAAGGCGCCGCCTCCACCGCCGAGGTGGGGATCCCGGACACCGCCATTGCTCCGGTCAAGGCCCGGCTCATCGAGGCGGCGGAGTCCGTGCTGGGTGCCGACGCAGGACGCGTCACCCGCATCCTGCGCGAGGCCCCGGATACCTACGAGGGGCTGGAGCAGGCCGTGGTGAGATGCAAGAAGATCGTCGACCTCATCATCGACGAGAAGAAGGCCGCTGAACTCAAGGCCTATTGCCTGCGCATCCTCAGCCAGCTGTAGCACCGGCATCGCCCCGGGGAGCAAAAGGAGCGGGGGCGTGGTCCAACGGCTCGCAACCGGAACAGGGAGGAAGGACCATGGCGCGATCCAGAAAAAGAAGGCTCGTCCCGCTGCTGTTGCTGCTGGGCATGGCCACACCGTGGCCGGCCCAGGCCATGCGCTGCGGAACCCATCTGATCAACCCGGGGGACAGCGCCTACAGGCTGCAGCGACTGTGCGGCGCACCGGTGGACCGGGTGCAGTACGAGACGCTGGAATACCGCTGGGTCCGGGACACCGTGCATGGCGGGCGGGCCTTGGTGCCGGTGACAGTGACGCGGGAGCGGCTGACCTACGATCTGGGCCCCACGCGCTTCCTGCGCATCGTCACGCTGCAGGCCGGGGTGATCATCCGCATCGAGACCGGCGCCCGGCCCCGCTGAAGATCACACGTCCAGGTTGGACACCAGCAGGGCGTTCTGCTCGATGAACTCCCGGCGCGGCTCCACCTGGTCGCCCATGAGGGTGGTGAAGATCTCGTCGGCGGCGATGGCGTCCTCGATCCGGACCTGGAGCAGGCGGCGGGTGGCCGGGTCCATGGTGGTCTCGGCCAGCTGCTCCGGGTTCATCTCGCCCAGGCCCTTGTAGCGCTGGATGTTCTGCCCCCGGGCCGCCTCTTCCATGAGCCATTCCATGGCTTCGCGGAAGCTCTGGACCTCCCGCTTGCGTTCGCCGCGCCGGATGCAGGCGCCGGGCTCCAGCAGGTCGTTGATCTTCGCCCCCAGGTCGCGCATGGCGTGGTACTCGGCGGAGTCGAAGAAGTCCAGCGGCAGCAGGTACTTGCTGGTGACACCGTGGCGTTCCATCTCGATGCGCACCACCGGGTCGCCGTCGGCCCGGGGCTGCAGGCCCAGCCGGTAGCGCACCCCACCGCTGTCCGTGCTGCCCAGGCGGCCGGCCAGCTCCTCCAGCCAGTCCTGCATGGCCCGGGCGTCCAGGCGCATGGCGTCGTTCACGGGCGGCATGGCGATCATCTTCTCCAGCACCTCCCGCGGGTAGCGCCGTTCCAGGCGCTGGATGGAGCGGTTCACCGCGTCCCAGGCCAGGGCCAGCGACTCCAGGGCCTCCCCCGTGATGGGCGGGGCGTCCGGGTTGACGCGGAGTTCGGCACCTTCCAGCGCAGTTTGCAGCAGATAGGCGCCAAGTTCTGCATCATCCTTCACGTATCGTTCATGCTTTCCCTTCTTCACCTTGTACAGCGGCGGCTGGGCGATGTAGATGTGCCCCCGTTCCACCAGTTCGGGCATCTGGCGGTAGAAGAACGTGAGCAGGAGGGTGCGGATGTGGGAGCCGTCCACGTCCGCGTCGGTCATGATGATGATGCGGTGGTAGCGCAGCTTGTCGATGTTGAACTCGTCGGCGCCGATGCCGCAGCCCAGGGCGGTGATGAGGGTGCCCACCTCGGCCGAGGACAGCATCTTGTCGAAGCGTGCCTTTTCCACGTTGAGGATCTTGCCCTTGAGCGGCAGCACCGCCTGGAACCGGCGGTCACGGCCCTGCTTGGCGGATCCGCCGGCGGAATCGCCCTCCACCAGGAACAGCTCCGACAGTGCGGGATCCTTCTCCTGGCAGTCGGCCAGCTTGCCCGGCAGCCCGGCCACGTCCAGGGCCCCCTTGCGCCGGGTCATCTCGCGGGCGCGGCGGGCGGCCTCGCGGGCCCGGGCCGCCTCCACCACCTTGGAGGCCACGGCGCGGGCATCGGCCGGGTGCTCCAGCAGAAACTCCCACAGCTTCTCGCTCATGACCGACTCCACCACCCCCTTGACCTCGGAGGACACCAGCTTGTCCTTGGTCTGGGACGAGAACTTGGGGTCCGGCACCTTCACCGACAGCACGGCGGTGAGGCCCTCGCGGGCGTCGTCGCCGGTGGGGTTGACCTTGGCCTTCCTGGCCAGCCCCTGCTGTTCGATGTAGTTGTTGAGGGTGCGGGTGAGCGCGGCGCGGAAGCCGGCCAGGTGGGTGCCGCCGTCGCGCTGGGGAATGTTGTTGGTGAAGCAGTAGATGTTCTCCTGGTAGGAGTCGTTCCACTGCATGGCCACCTCCACGGTGATGCCGTCGCGCTGGGTCTGGAAGTAGAACACCGTGGGGTGCAGGGGCGTCTTCTTCTGGTTCAGGTGTTCCACGAAGGCCTTGATGCCGCCGGCGTACTCGAACACGTCCTCCTTGTCCTCGCGCTCGTCCACCAGGTGGATGCGCACCCCGGAGTTGAGGAAGGACAGCTCCCGCAGGCGCTTGGCCAGGATGTCGTAGTGGAAGTGGGTGTCGGAAAAGATCTCGGGGCTGGGCTTGAACCGGATCTCGGTGCCGGTCTGGTCGGTGTCGCCGATGATCCGCAGCTCCCCCTGGGGCTCGCCCAGGCGGTACTCCTGCTGGTAGACATGCCCGTTGCGGCGGATGGTGAGCTTGAGGTGCTCCGACAGGGCATTGACCACGGACACCCCTACCCCGTGGAGTCCGCCGGAGACCTTGTACGAGTTGTCGTCGAACTTGCCGCCGGCATGGAGCACCGTCATGATGACCTCGGCCGCCGACCGGCCTTCCTCCGGATGGATGTCCACCGGGATGCCGCGGCCGTTGTCGCGCACGGTGACCGACCCGTCGCTGTGGATGATGACGTCGATGCGGGTACAGTGGCCGGCCAAGGCCTCGTCGATGGAATTGTCCACCACCTCGAACACCATGTGGTGGAGACCGGTGCCGTCGTCGGTGTCGCCGATGTACATGCCCGGGCGCTTGCGCACCGCGTCCAGGCCCTTGAGGACCTTGATGTTGGAGGAGTCGTAGGTGCTGGAATCGGTCATGTGATGCTCCGTGGCAGGAAGGCCATTATACCACCTGCCGGACCCGGCCATGTTCCACGTGGAACACCCGGTGAGGGCCGGCCGGCGGCATCGAGACGAGCTCCGGCTCCGTGGCCGTGATGAAGACCTGGGCCCCGCTGCCGGCCAGCAGCTCCAGCAGCGCGCGGCGCCGCACCCGGTCCAGCTCCGCCGCCAAGTCGTCCACTAGCAGCACCGCCCGCCCCTGCCCGCGTTCTCCCAGGCAGCGTACCTGCGCTAGCACCAGTGCGGCGACGAGCAGCTTCTGCTGGCCCCGGGAATAGACGCTCCGCACCGGGATTCCCGCCGAAGTGAGCTCCATGTCCGCCCGGTGCGGCCCGGCATGGGTGAATCCCCGCTCGCGGTCACCCGGGAGCTGGTCGGAAAGTACCTCCGCCAGGTCCCTTCCCGCACCCCATCCCGGCCGGTATTCCACCTCCGGGCTCTCGCCCAGGAGGGCCAATGCTGCAGTGTCCAGATGGGGCCGCAGTGAATCCACGTATTTCCGGCGCGCCTCGTCCAGCCTCGCGGCGGCCCCGACCAGCAGCCCGTCCCACTGTTTCACCAGCCGGTCCGGCGCCCCCTGGCGCAGCGCCGCGTTGCGCTGGCGCAGCGCCCGGTAATATTCCTGCCACGCGCGGCGATAGCCGTGTTCCACGTGGAACACTCCCCAGTCCAGGAACCGGCGGCGCTCCCTCGGCCCCTGCACCAGCAGCGCGTGGGCATCGGGCGTGATGACCTGGACCGCCAGCCCTTCCGCCAGCGCCGATGCCCGGCCCACCGCTTCTCCGTCCACCCGCAGCTCCGTCACCGCTCCCTGGCGGCGCAGCCCCTGGACCACGGTTCTGCCTCGCTTCTCCACCCGGCCCACCACCTGCAACGCTTCGGCCTGCCTCCGGCGCACCTCGTCGAGCCGGCGGGTCCGGAAGGATCGGGCGGTGCCCAGGAGATAGATGGCTTCCAGCAGGCTGGTCTTGCCTGCCGCATTGGCGCCGGTGATGAGATTGAACCCGGGGCCGGGCGAGAGATCCGCGGACTCGATGATCCGCACCCCTTCTACCCGGAGGTGTGTCAACGCCATGATGTGGATTTGCGACCCTCGGCCGGCCGGCTGGCGCCTCTCACGCGTCCCGCCGCTCCCGCAACTGGCCTGCGGCCCCGTGTCGCGGCCGGCGTCCCGGACTGCGGGCGCGACAGCGCAGGTGCGAGGACTGGGCGGCCGGCATCACAACCGCATGGGCATGATCACGTACTTGCAGGAGTCTTCTCCTTCCCCGTGCACCAGGCAGCTGCTGTTGGCATCCGTCATCTCGATGCGCACCTGTTCCGAGGGGATGGCGTTGAGGGCGTCCAGAAAGTAGGCCACGTTGAAGCCGATCTCGAACCGCGGCCCGGAGTAGTCCACCTCCACCTCCTCCTCGGCTTCCTCCTGCTCCGGATTGTGTACCGTGGCCTGGAGCAGGCCGTCGGTGAGCACCAGGCGCATGCCGCGGTACTTCTCGTTGGACAACACCGAGGCGCGCACGAAAGCCTGGCGCAGGGCCTCGCGGTCCGCCACCACCCGCACGGTGCCCCCTTCCGGGATGACGCGCCGGTAATCCGGAAACTTGCCGTCGATGAGCTTGGACGTGAACACCACGTTGTCCAGCAGGATGCGGATGTGATTGTCCCCCAGCTGGATGCGGACGGGCTCGCCCTCCTCCTCCAGCAGGCGCATGAGTTCCACCACGCCCTTGCGCGGTACGATGACCTGGCGCTCCTCCGCCACGCCCGGGTCCTCCGCCAGCACGCAGGTGGCCAGGCGGTGCCCGTCGGTGGCCACCGCCCTGATGCCTTGCGGCCCCAGCTCCAGCATGAGGCCGTTGAGGTAATAGCGCACGTCCTGCTGTGCCATGGCGAACTGGGTCCGCTCCATGAGCCGGCGCAGCGCTCCCTGCGGCAGCTCCAGCTCCAGTGGAGACGTGATCTCGTCCACCGTGGGAAACTCCGCCGCCGGCAGGGTGGCCAGCACGAAGCGGCTGCGGCCCGACCGCAGGCGTGCCTTCTCGCCGTCCACCTCCAGCGAAATCTGCGCACCCTCCGGCAGCGCGCGTACGATGTCCAGCAGCTTACGCGCCGGCAGCGTGATCTCCCCCGGCTCTCCGCCCTCCATGGGGATCCGGGTGACGAGTTCCACCTCCAGGTCGGTGCCGGTGAGTGTCAGCACTCCGTTGGCGCTGCGCAGCAACAGATTGGACAGGATGGGCAGGTTGTGCCGGCGTTCCACCACGCCGGCCACTTGCTGCAGCGGCTTGAGGATGTCTTCACGAACGATGGAAAGCTTCATGTCAGCGGTTGCTCGATTGTTTTTCTCAATTGTTCAATAAGAATCTTATAGCTTGAATCTGTTGCTGTTGGCTGCCGTGCCGGCTGGGGATAAGTCACATAAACAGATGCTTTTCAATGCCTTGAATGTGACCCCATGGCTGTGGGCCAAACCCGGCAAGGCCGGTAAAAACTGGGGAACGTTTGTGGACAATTCGTTCCCCGTACCTTGTCCCCCGGTTGTACCCGGCCTTTCCACAGCCTGCTCAGGTGCTCAGAGTGCGCAGCAGGTTGGCGTAGTCCTCCTCCATGCGCCGGTCCGTCTCCTTGAGTTCCGCCACCTTGCGGCAGGCGTGGATGACCGTGGTGTGATCGCGGCCGCCGAAGGCATCGCCGATTTCCGGCAGCGAGTGGCGGGTGAGCTCCTTGCACAGGGCCATGGCCACCTGGCGCGGGCGGGCAACGGAGCGGTTGCGGCGCTTGGACAGCAGGTCGGCCACCCGGATCTTGTAATACTCCGCCACCGTCTTCTGGATGTTCTCGATGGTGACCAGCTTGTCCTGCAGGGCCAGCAGGTCGCGCAGCGCCTCGCGGGCGAATTCCAGGGTGATGGGCCGGCCGGTGAAGTGGGCGTTGGCGATGACCCGGCGCAGTGCCCCCTCCAGCTCGCGGATGTTGGACCGGATGCGCTTGGCAATGAAGAACGCCACCTCGTCCGGCATCTCCACCCCGGACTGCTCCGCCTTCTTCATGAGGATGGCCACCCGGGTCTCCAGCTCCGGCGGCTCGATGGCCACCGTGAGCCCCCAGCCGAAGCGGGACTTGAGCCGTTCCTCCAGGCCGTCCACCTCCTTGGGGTAGCGGTCGCAGGTCATGATCACCTGCTGCTGGCCTTCCAGCAGGGCATTGAAGGTGTGAAAGAACTCTTCCTGGGAGCGCTCCTTGCCGGCGAAGAACTGGATGTCGTCGATGAGCAGGGCGTTGACACTGCGGTAATGGCTCTTGAAGCTGTCCATGGTGCCCTTCTGCAGGGCCTTGACCATGTCCCCCACGAAGCGCTCCGAGTGCAGGTACACCACCCGGGCCCCGGGGTGGCGCTGGCTGATGAGGTTGCCCACCGCGTGCATGAGGTGGGTCTTGCCCAGCCCCACCCCGCCATAGATGAGCAGCGGGTTGTAGGTGGATCCCGGGTTCTCGCCCACCTGCATGGAGGCGGCCTTGGCCAGCTGGTTGGACTTGCCCTCGACGAAGGTGTCGAAGGTGAAGTTGGGATTGAGGGTGCTGTTGCGCACCGGTGCCTGGCGGCGGCCGGCCGCCGCCTCGTCGCCTGCGCGCCGGCTGCCCACCTCCAGCCGGATGCGGGGGCCCGCGTCCGGGACCAGCTGGGCCATGAGCTCGTGGATTCGGGGCAGGTACTGCTGGTTCACCCGGTCCAGGACGAACTGGTTGGGCGCCAGCAGGCGCAGGCCGTCCGGCTCCTCCACCGCGTGCAGGGGCCGGATCCACATGTTGAACTGCTGGGGCTCGAGCTCCCCTTCGAGGCGATCAAGACACCTATCCCAGACACTCTGAGACACTTCTCCCCCCAACACCAAAGCAACGACGGACGGGAACCGGAAAATGCTTGGACCGCGGCCTGCCGGTGCCGCGAACCGCTGAGTCTAACCCTCCCGGCGCCGGTTATCCACACCCCGCCCCGGCCCCCTTCGGTTGACACCCGGACGGCCTTGGCATACCCTTTGCCGCCTTTTCCGGCCCCTGGCCGGCGCGCCCACGCCCACGCAGACACTGGAGCGGTTTCGGTCATGAAGCGGACATTTCAGCCCAGCAACATCCGGCGCAAGCGGACCCACGGATTCCGCGCCCGCATGCGCACCCGTGCCGGCCGCAAGGTCCTCAACGCACGCCGCGCAAAGGGCCGCAAGCGCCTGTCGGTCTGAGGCCTCCCGCGCCGGCCCCGTGGCCAGCGGGCGCTTCGGGCGGCACCGGCGGCTGACCACCGCGGCGGACTTCCGCCACGTCTTCGACCAGCCCTGCAAGGTCTCCAGTCGGGACGTGACCCTGCTCAGCCGGCCCAACGGCCGGCCCCATGCGCGGCTGGGGCTGGCGGTGCCCCGGCGCCAGATCCCGAAGGCGGTGCGGCGCAACCGCATCAAGCGCCTGGTGCGGGAAAGCTTCCGCCGGCAGGGCGACCGGCTGGCCGGGCTGGACATTGTGGTCCTGGTGCGCGCGGGCGCCGACGCGATGGACAACAAGGCCTTCAGCGAACAACTGGAACAACTGTGGCAACAACTGGCACGCCGATGCGCACCGCCCTCATCCTCCTGATCCGGTTCTATCGCTACGCGGTGAGCCCGCTGCTGGGGCCCCGGTGCCGCTTCCATCCCACCTGCTCCGAGTACGCCCTAGAGGCGGTGAGCCGTCATGGTGCCCTGCGCGGCACCTGGCTGGCCCTGCGCCGGCTGCTGCGCTGCCACCCCTGGCATCCGCCGGGCCACGATCCCGTGCCCCCGGCCCCACGGTGCAAGGCGGTCTGAGGCATGGAACAGCAGCGCCCGCTCCTGTTCATCGCCCTGGCGGTGATCCTGTTCATGATCTGGCAGGCCTGGATGCGGGACCAGGCGGCCCTGAAGCCGCCGGCCCCCACCCCGGCCGCGCCGGCCGCGGGCGCGGCGAAGACCCCTGCGGCCCCGGCCGCTGCTCCCGACGAAGTGCCCCAGGCGCCGGAGACCCCGGCAGCCGAAGCGGTGCCCGCCGGCCCGGAGTCCGCGGCCTTCCCCACCCGCGGCCGCCTGTTGGTGGTCACCGACGTGCTGCGGGCCGAGATCGACACCTTCGGCGGCGATCTGCGCGTGGCCGACCTGCTGGCCTACCCGGTCTCGGTGGAGGAGCCCGACCACCCGGTGCGG
>JALUTW010000325.1 GCA_027021685.1 Chromatiales bacterium
GGCCATCTCGTCGGCCAGGGCCGGCAGCAGTGCCATGGGCAGGTTGTCGATGCAGTAGTAGCCCAGGTCCTCCAGCGCGTGCAGGGCGGTGCTCTTGCCCGAGCCGGAGAGCCCGCTGACGATGACCAGTTTCACTGCTGTTGATCGATGAAGGCGCGCTGGCGGCGGATGAAGTCGGCCCCGGCGTCGTAGCCCTGCTGCGACAGTATATGACTTCTCACCGCGGCTTCAACCAGCACCGCCAGGTTGCGGCCGGGTGCCACCGGCAGGACGATCTCGGGCACATCGACGCCCAGCAGTGGCCGCAGGTGGCGGGTGCCCTCGACCCGGTGGGTGTCCGGCTGCAGGGCCTCATCCACGTCGGCGAGCTGGATGATGAGTTCCAGCACGTGCTCGGCCACCAGCGCGTTGTCGCCGAACATGGCGCGCACGTTGAGCACGCCCAGACCCCGGACCTCGATGAAGTCGCGCAGCAGGGGCGGGCAGGTCCCCATCACCCGGGTGCCGCGGCGCTGGAACAGGGGGGCGTCGTCGGCCACCAGCCGGTGGCCGCGGCTCACCAGCTCCAGGGCCAGCTCGCTCTTGCCGATGCCGGCATGGCCGGCCAGCAGCACGCCCACGCCCAGGACCTCCATGAACACACCATGCAGGGTGAGGGTGCCGGTGTCCTCGCTGTCGGCGGACAGGGTCTCGATGACGCGGCTCGCCGCCAGCGGCGAACCCAGGACCGGGATCCCGCCGGCCGTGGCCGCGGCCAGCAGTTCCTCGGGGGCCCGGGCGCCGCCGGCGATGATGAGCAGGCGCAGGGGACCGCGCAGCATGGCGGCGAACAGGGCGGTGCGGGCCTCCGGTTCCAGCCGGGCGAGAAAGTCCAGCTCGCGGCTGCCGAGGACCTGTACCGGGCGGGGGTGCAGCGGATCCAGCAGGCCGGCGAGCGGACCGCCACCCTCGTCACCGCGCAGGGGGCGGGGAGCGGCGTCCTCGCCGCCCAGCCAGTGCAGTCCCAGGGCCTGCCGGTGGCGGTCGAACAGGGCGCGCGCGGTGGCCGGCTCCGGCACGGTCAGTCGCCCCGGGCCGACCACTCCCTCAACAGGCGGTACATCTCCTCGGGGGTGTCAGCCTCGCGCACGCGCCGGCGGAACTCCTCGTCGCTGAACATGGCGGCCAGGGCGGCCAGGATGCGCAGGTGTTCCTCGGTGGACTGCTCGGGCACCAGCAGGGCGAACAGCAGGTCCACCGGCTCGTTGTCGGCGGCGCCGAAGTCCACGCCCTGCTTGAGCCGCACCAGGGCCCCGATGGCGTGATCGGATCGCGGCAGGCGGCCGTGGGGAATGGCCACGCCGTGGCCCACCCCGGTCGCGCCCAGGCGTTCCCGCGCCAGCAGGCTGTCGAACACGTCGTGGGTGCTGATGTCCTTTTCGTCCCGCGCGATGAGTTCGCTCACCGCCTCCAGCGCGCGCTTCTTGCTCTGGGCCTCGACGCCGCAGGAGATCCGCTCCGGACTGATGATGTCGGCGACGTTGACGCGGGCCGTGTGTTGCTGGGGCATCATTGGTGCTTGCGCGCAGCGCCCTCGCTGCGGTGGTGATCGGTGACCTTTTCCTTGTGCTTGCGAATCTGCCGGTCCAGCTTGTCGGCCAGGGCATCGATGGCGGCGTACATGTCGTCGCTCTCGGCGTCGGCGAAGAGATCGGCCCCGGCCAGGTGCAGGGTGGCCTCGGCCTTGTGCCTGACCTTCTCCACGCTCAGGACCACGTGGACGTTGGTGACATTGTCGAAATGGCGTTCCAGGCGTTCCACCTTGCTGGAGACGTAATCACGCAGGGCGGGGGTGATCTCGACATGATGTCCGGTCAGGTTGAGTTGCATGGTGGACTCCTTGCACTGGCTGGTCAGGTCAGACGCTTGCGTTCATTGGAAGGCGGAATGGCCATCGCTTCACGGTACTTGGCCACGGTGCGCCGGGCCACGTTGATGCCCTGTTCGGACAGGATGGCCGCGATCTTGCTGTCACTGAGCGGTTTCTGTGCGTTCTCCGCCGCGATGAGCTTCTTGATGAGCGCGCGGATGGCGGTGGAGGAGCATTCCCCGCCGCTGGCGGTGTTCACGTGGCTGGAGAAGAAGTACTTGAGCTCGTAGATGCCGCGTGGCGTGTGCATGTACTTGCGGGTGGTGACGCGGGAGATGGTGGATTCGTGCATGCCCACCTCCTCCGCGATGTCGTGCAGCACCAGGGCCTTCATCGCCTCCTCGCCGTACTCGAGGAAGGCGCGCTGCTTCTCCACGATGCAGGTGGCCACCTTGAGCAGGGTCTCGTTGCGGCTGTTGAGGCTCTTGATGAACCACTTGGCCTCCTGCAGGTGGTTCTTCAGATAGGTGTTGTCGGCCGAGCTGTTGACTTGCTTGATCATGTTGGCGTAGTGGGCATTGATACGCAGCCGCGGCGCGCTTTCCGGGTTGAGCTCCACCCGCCACTTGCCGTTGACCTTGCGCACGAACACGTCGGGGATGATGTACTCGGTGCGTGCGTCGGCGATCTGGGAGCCGGGGCGCGGGTTGAGGCTCTGGATCAGGCGCACCACCTCGCGCAGCTCGTCCTCGCTCACCTTCATGCGCCGCATGAGCTGGGCATAGTCCCGGTTGCCCAGCAGGTCGAAGTGCCGTTCCACCAGGGTCCGGGCCCGGTCCCGGTGCGGGGTGTCGGCGGGAAGCTGGGCCAGCTGCAGCAGCAGGGACTCGCGCAGGTCCCGCGCCCCCACGCCCACCGGTTCGAAGTTCTGGATCCGGTGCAGCACCGCCTCGACCTCGTCCGGTTCCACCTCCAGCTCCGCCGGCAGGCTCTGGTGGATCTCCTCCAGCGGGGTGGTGAGGAAGCCGTCGTCGTTGATGGAATCGATGATGGCCTCGGCAATGGCCCGGTCGGTGTCCGAGAACGGGGTCAGGTTCATCTGCCACAGGAGGTGATCGCGCAGGCTCTCGCCGCGGGTGTCCACGGCCTCGAACTCGCGCTGCTCGTCGCCGCCCCCGCCGCCGCCCGCCGGCACCGGGTCGTAGATGTCCTCCCAGGCGCTGTCCACCGGCAGCTCGTCCGGGATGTCGCTGGCGGGGGCGACCTCGGCCGCGGCCTCCGTGCCCTCGCCCGCCGCCGGCGGGGTCTCGGCCCCGGCCTCGGCCTCGGCGTCCTCTTCCAGCTCCAGCATGAGGTTGCTCTCCAGGACTTCCTGGATTTCGTTCCGCAGCTCCAGTGACGACAGCTGCAGCAGCCGGATGGCCTGCTGCAGCTGGGGGGTCATTGTGAGGTGTTGGCCAAGGCGGAGCTGTAGCGTCTGTTTCATATGCTGCGGATCGAAGGGTGCCAGTCAAACCACCTGCCGGCAGATCCATTCTAGCGTATTTCCCCCCCACCTGCCGGGGGCGGGCTCAGAGGCGGAAGTGCTCGCCGAGGTAGACCTGGCGCACCTGGCGGTCCTCCAGGATGGCGTCAGGCTCGCCGCGGGCGATGACCTCGCCCTCGTTCATGATATAGGCGCGGTGGCAGATTCCCAAGGTTTCCCGAACGTTGTGGTCGGTTATGAGCACCCCGATGTCGCGCTGGACCAGGTGGCGGATGATGTTCTGGATGTCCAGGACCGAGATGGGGTCGACCCCGGCGAAGGGCTCGTCCAGGAGCATGAACCGCGGCTCGGTGGCCAGGGCGCGGGCGATCTCCACCCGCCGCCGCTCGCCGCCCGACAGGCTCATGCCCGGGTTGTTGCGGATGTGGTCGATGTGCAGCTCCTCCAGCAGCTCCTCCAGGCGGTGCTCCCGCTGCAGCGGGGTCAGATCGCGCCGGGTCTCGAGGATGGCCATGATGTTGTCGGCCACGGACAGGCGCCGGAACACCGAGGCCTCCTGGGGCAGGTAGCCGATCCCGGCCCGGGCCCGGCGGAACATGGGGGCCCGGGTCACGTCCTGGTCCCCCAGGCGGATGCGGCCGGCATCGGGCTGGATGAGTCCCACTATCATGTAGAAGCAGGTGGTCTTGCCGGCCCCGTTGGGGCCCAGCAGGCCCACCACCTCGCCGCCGCGGATGGCCAGCGACACGTCGCGCACCACCGGCCGCCGGCGGTAGCTCTTGGCCAGGCCCTCGGCCGCCAGCTCGGTCACGGCCCCGTGCCCTCGGGCTGGATGATGGTGCGCACGCGGGGCCCGCCCTCGCCGCCGCTGGCGGTGACCACGCTGCGACGGGTGTCGTACTCGATGCGCTCGCCGCTGAACTCGTTGGGGCCCTGCACCAGCCGTGCGGCCCCTTCCAGCAGCAGCCGGGCGGAGGCGGTCTCGTACACCATGCGCCGGGCCTGGCCGTCGACGAAGGCCGCCCCGGGGCCGGGCCGCTGGCGGAAGCGCGCCGGACGCCCGGTGACCACGATGCGCCGGACCTTGCCCCGCGGGGGCTCGGCGTACAGGACCACGCTGTCGCCTTCCACGGTGAGGCTGCCCTGGGTCATGCGGACGCTGCCGGTGAAGCGGCTGATCCCGGTCTTTTCCTCGATGACCACCTGGTCGGCGGTGATGTGGACCGGGGCCTGGGGATCGGTCTCCAGCGCCGCGGCGGCCGCCGGCAGCAGCAGGAGCAGGAACGGGAGGCGCCTAGCGCACACGGTAGACCCCCCGGACCTCGGCCAGCAGCTTCAGCACCCCGGTGTTCATGTCGGCCCGCAGGCCCACGGCTTCCACCCGCCCGCGGGGATGGGTGATGACCACCTCGGCATCGGTGCGCGCCGTGCGCCGGCGGGGGTCGATGGTCAGCACCGGCGTCTCCAGCCGCACCCGGGGCACACCGTCGCCGCCATGGGTCACCTTCACGTCACCCTTGAGATCGATGACCCGGGTCCGGGTATGGATGCGGCCGCGCCGGGCACTGGCCCGCCACGGCGGGGCGGGCGGCCGGAACACGTCCAGTGACAGGGTCTGAAGATGCAACTCGTGCTCGAACGGAAAGTGCTCCAGCTCCAGGGCCTGGAGCCGCCAGGCCGCCCGGCCCGAGGCATCCATCACCGTGGCGGTGAAGGTCTCCAGGGTATAGTCGGGGCTGGGCGAGCGGGCCCGCTCGGGCGGGGCGAACTCTTCCTCCACGGTCTCCAGCAGCCAGCGGCTGAACAGGGCCACGCCCGTCACCGCCAGCAGCAGGAGCACGAAACCCAGTCGGCGCTTCATTGGGTGTACTTGGCCAGTTCCGCTTCCAGGGTCCCCTGGGCGGTCATGATGAGTTCGCACACGTCGCGCGCCGCGCCGCGGCCGCCCGGGTGCTCGGTCTGCCAGTGGGCGTGCTGCTTGACCAGGGGATGGGCGTCCTGTACCGCGATGGCCAGGCCCACCCGCCGCATGACGCCGATGTCCACCACGTCGTCGCCCACGTAGGCCACCTGCTCGGGGGCCATGCCGAGGGTCTCCATGAGTTCCTCGAAGGCCGGCAGCTTGTGCACCCGGCCCTGGAACACGTGCTCGATGCCCAGGCTGGCCATGCGGTGCTCCACCACCTTCGAGGTGCGGCCGGTGATGATGGCGATGTGCACGCCCGAGTCCTGCAGCATGCGCATGCCGTGGCCGTCGCGGGAATAGAAGGCCTTGTACTCCTCGCCGTCGTCGCCCAGGAACAGGGAGCCGTCGGTGAGCACGCCGTCCACGTCGAAGATGACCAGCCGGACCCGGGCCGCGCGCTGGAGGATGTCATCCATCCCGTCGGCCTCCGCGTTTCACACCACGCCCGCCCGCAGCAGGTCGTGCATGTTGAGGGCGCCGATGAGGCGCCGGTCCCCGTCCACCACCGGCAGGCTGTTGATGCGCCGCGACTGCATGAGCTCCAGCACCTCGGCCGCCAGGCGGTCGGGTGCGGTGGTGAGGCAGTCGGGCGTCATGCATTCGGTGATGGGCGTGGTGTGCACGTCCACCTGCCGCGCCTCCAGCACCCGGCGCAGATCGCCGTCGGTGAAGATGCCCAGCACCCGGTCGTCGCCGTCGGCGATCAATGTCATGCCCAGGCCCTTGCGCGTCATCTCCATCAGCGCCTCGCCGAGGGTGGCGCCGGGCGCCACCCGCGGGATCTCGTCGCCGGTGTGCATGATGTCGGCCACGTGCAGCAGCAGCCTCCGGCCCAGGCGGCCGCCCGGGTGGCTGCGGGCGAAGTCGTCGGCGGTGAAGCCGCGCGACTCCAGCAGCGACACCGCCAGGGCGTCGCCCATGACCAGGGCAGCGGTGGTGGAGGCCGTGGGTGCCAGGCCCAGGGGGCAGGCCTCGCGCGCCACCGACACGTCCAGGCTGACGTCGGCCTCCCGCGCCAGGCGCGAGGCCGGGTTGCCGGTGAGCGCGATGAGGGGCACGCCCAGGCGCTTGATGAGCGGGACGATGGTGAGGATCTCCTCGGTCTCGCCCGAGTTGGACAGGGCCAGTACCACGTCCCGCGGCGTGATCATGCCCAGGTCGCCGTGGCTGGCCTCGCCCGGGTGGACGAAGAAGGCGGGCGAGCCGGTGCTGGCCAGGGTGGCGGCGATCTTGGACCCGATGTGCCCGGACTTGCCCATGCCCAGGACCACGATGCGGCCCTCGCAGTCCAGCATGTACTGGCAGGCGCGGACGAAGCTGTCGTCGATGCGCGGGCGCAGGGCCCGCACGGCCTCGGCCTCGGTGTCCACCACCGCCTGGCCCAGGGCGCGGACCTTGTCCGGGTGCAGTTGCGCCATGTGACCCGCGTCAGCCGGCCGGGGGATAGCCCAGCTCGGCCAGCTTGCGCCGGACGGCCTCGGCGTCGGCATTCTCGCCGCGGACGGTGACGGTGCCGGATTCCACCTCCACGTCCACGGTCCAGCCGGGGTCGAGCTCGGCCAGGCCCTTGCGGATGGCATCGGCGCAGCCGCCGCACTTGATGTTGCTTGCCTGGATGACGAGTTCGGTCATGGGTGTCCCTCCGTGTGCGGAGCAGAAAGGATGATACCGTATTCCGTTCCCCGGAGCGGGTTCAGCCCGGCGCGGCGGTGAGATAGAGCGCCAGCAGGTAGCCGCAGAAGGCGGCGAGCAGCACGGCCCCGTGCCAGCGCTCCAGCCGTGGCGGGCGGCGGAAGCCGTAGGCCATGGCGTACAGCGTGACGCCCAGGCCCAGCATCACCGGATAGTCGCGCCACAGGGCATCCGGATCCAGCACCGCCGGGGCCATGAGGCCGGGGATCCCCAGCACCGCCAGCAGGTTGAAGATGTTGGAGCCGATGATGTTGCCCAGGGCCAGATCCGGTTCCTTCTTCAGGGCGCTCATGATGGAGGCGGCCAGCTCCGGCAGGCTGGTGCCGATGGCCACGATGGTCAGGCCGATGACCAAGTCGCTGATGCCCATGGCGCGCGCGATCTCCACCGCACCCCAGACCAGGCCCCGCGAGCCCAGCACCATCACCACCAGTCCCGCCACGGTCCAGGCGGCGGCGGCGGTCGTGCCCAGCGTCGGGATCTCGTGCTCGAACTCGGCCTCGAGCGGATCGGGTTCGCGCCGCAGGCCCAGGCGCACCACCCGCCAGCCGATGAACACCAGCGCGCCGAGGAGGATGGCGCCGTCCAGCCGGCCCAGATGGCCGTCCATGATGAGCACCAGCGCCAGCAGCATGACGACGAACATGAGCGGGTATTCGCGCCGCAGGGTGTCGGAGTTGACCGCCAGCGGCACCACCAGGGCGGTGCCGCCCATGACCAGTCCGATGTTGGCGATGTTGGAGCCCAGGGCGTTGCCCACCGCCACCCCCGGATTGCCCTGCCAGGCGGCGATGAGAGAGACCAGGATCTCCGGAGCCGAGGTGCCGAAGCCCACCACGGTCAGTCCGATGATCATGGGCCGCACTCCCAGATTGCGGGCGGTGGCGGCGGCGCCGTGGATGAACCGGTCGGCGCCCCAGATGAGCAGGCCGAGCCCCGCAGCCACGGCCACGGCGGGCCAGAGCAGGGCCGTCATGGCGCCGGCCGTTTCAGTTCCCGCTCCAGCTCCAGCTCCAGTTCCAGCTCCAGATCGGCGTCACCGGCCTCGGGCGGCGGGGGCGGGCTCGACTGGGGCGGGTGGCCGTCGTGGACCAGGTTGAGGCGGTGTTGCAGGTAGGCGTCACGGACGAAGGCATAGCGGTCCAGGGCCGCCTCGTCCAGCACCCGGCTGGCGGAGAGCAGCTGGGCCCGCCGGTCGATGGTCTCCAGGGTGATGGCGGCATAGCGCGCGCCGGTATCGGTGATCTGGAACACGGGATCCACCTGGGCATCGCCCACGAAGCCGACGGTGTCGCGCACGGTGGAGGGCGGCAGGAAGGGCAGCACCAGGTAGGGCCCGCTGCCCACGCCCCAGTAGCCCAGGGTCTGGCCCAGGTCCTCGTCGTGCTTGGGCAGCCCCATGTGGGTGGCCACGTCGAAGATCCCGGCCAGGCCGAACACCGAGTTGTAGAGAAACCGGGTCAGGTCCCGGACCGCCTGCTCCAGCTTGAACTGGAGCAGGTCGTTGAGCACCACCACCACGTCGTCGAGGTTGCTGAACACGTTGGACACGCCGCGCCGCACCGGGCC
>JALUTW010000326.1 GCA_027021685.1 Chromatiales bacterium
CATTTGGCAACCGGCGCCGGTTTTCCGGCACCCCGGCGCTGCCCGAACCAACATCCAGGTGCCGTGTTTTCAACAAGTTGCCGTCCGGTCCCGGTTTCGACCGGCTGGCACGATATTGGCTACAGTATAGAAGAAGGCATCCAATTGCGGTGCCGGCAGCCCGTGGAGCGCGCATGGACAGTACCCTGACTCTTCCCCGGGAACGCCCGTCTCCCCTGGCCACCCTGCTGTGGGCCGCCGTCCTGGCCGCCCTGGTGGCCCTGCTGTTCCGCCCCCAGCCCCAGCAGGAGGCGGCGGGCAGCCTCCACTACCCGGCCCAGTCGGGGGCCCGCCTGGTGGAGCGGCACCTCGCCTTCTACGACGGCTTCGAGGAAGCCCCGTCGTGGCAGCGATGGTTCTTCGACCTCCTGTTCGACGGGCGTGATGCCGTGGTGGCACAGGCCGTCGCCACCTACCAGGATATTCTCCGTTTCTTCACCCGCCACCCGGAGCGGGCCGGCCCCTGGGACGTGCGCAACACCCGCCTGCGCCTGCTGGTGCTCTACGGCGAAACCGGCCGCTGGCGCGAGTTCGAGCGCGAGCTGGCGGCCCTGGGCGACATGCCCGAGGAAGCCGTGCTGGCCGAGACCCTGCGCTTTGCCTACGACCTGCCCCTGGAGGACGAGGTGTACGTGCCGGAACTCCACGCGGGGCTGCGCATGTTTCCGGGAGGATGGGCCCGGGACCACATGCGCCTGCGCGTCTATCGCCGGCTCGGACTGGACGAGCAGCATGGCGCCGAGGCCTGGCTGGCGGCGCGCGGCCGCGAGCTGCGCCGCGAAACCCTGGTGACCGCCTTCATCGTGGGGCTGGGCCTGGTGGCGGGCGCGGGGTGCGCACTGGCCGGCTGCGTGCGCCGCAACCGGCCCTGGCGGGCACAGGCCCTGGAAACGCCGTGGTCCCTGGGCGAAGGCCTGGGCGTGCTGGTCCGCGCCGCGGTGCTCGGATTGCTGGTGCTGGCGGGGGTGCACTGGCTGGCGCCGCTGGTGGCCATGCCCCTCCTGGCCCACTGGAGCACATTGCTGGCGGCCCTGCCCATGCTGTGGCTGATCCGGCGGCGGCTGCTGGCGCCGCGCGGGCTGGGCTTCGTCGAGGCCTTCGGCCTGCGCATCGACCGGCAGACTCTGCTGCCTCTGGTCGCCGCGACGCTCGCGGTGTTCACCGTGGAGCGTGCCGGCGCCCTGGGCATCAGCTGGCTGGCCTGGAGCGCCGGGTTCGAACCGCACTGGTCGGAAGGGCTGGCCGAACGCTGGCTGTGGAGTCCCTGGAGCAGCACCCTGGCCAGCGGCATCGACGTGGTGGTCTGGGCACCCATCGTGGAGGAGATCGGCTTCCGCGGCCTGTTGTACCTGACCCTCCGCAGCCGGCTCAGACCGCTGCCGGCCGCGTTGATCTCCGCCGGTGCATTCAGCCTGCTGCACCTGTACTCGGTGTCCGGCTTCCTGTCGGTGTTCTGGAGCGGCCTGGTCTGGGCCTGGGCCTTCGAGCGCTTCCGCAGCCTGCTGCCCGGCATGCTCACCCACGCCCTGGGCAACCTGCTCGCCGTCAGCATGGTGCTGGTGTTTTATCGGTAGGGGACTGGGTGCTGGCGGCTGGCGGCTGGGTGCCATGGCGGTCTAACTGCTTCTTTTTCCCAGCAGCCAGCACCCAGCCGCCAGCCCCTTCGACAATAATAACCCTGGAGTTGACCCGCTTTCGTGGACACCTGAAGATTTGAGTGGAGGTGTCTGTAGATGAGCAAGAGAAGAAAACCGTACCCGCCGGAGTTCCGGCGGCAGATGGTGGAGCTGGTGCGGTCCGGG
>JALUTW010000327.1 GCA_027021685.1 Chromatiales bacterium
TCGCCCGCCAGTCGGGCCTGCGCTCCACCACCCACGAGGAGCAGGAAGAAGCTGCACACAAGGCGGACATCTCGGTGTTTCCCCTGGCCTTCCCCCTCATCGCCGGGCCCGGCGCCATGACCACGGTCATCCTCATGTCGGCCCCGCCGGCGGATCTCGAGACCGACTTGGCCATGTTCGCCGTGGTCGTGGTGGTGATGGCGTTCACCGCCCTGGCCCTGCTGGGCGCCGGTCACATCACCCGGCTGCTGGGCGAGACCGGGGGCAACGTGATCAACCGCCTGCTGGGCCTGGTCCTGGCCGCCCTGGCGGTCCAGTACGTGCTCGACGGGCTGAACGGTGCACTGTTTCAGACCGGGGCCGTGGAAATCCGCACGCCGATGTCGTAGGGTACCCGGAAGCGGCCGGGGTCCCGGCCCTATCGTCAGGGCGCAGTTGCCCCAGCTTCGATAACAACAAACGACGACCACTGGTGCCGCCGTGGCGGTACCCGTGTTGGAGGAACACGATTCCAAGGAGACGATCACCATGTCCGGTTTGCGTCTCTCGCGGCATGTGGCCGGCGTCCTGTCGGTCCTCATCACCCTGGCGGCCTTCCCTTCGCCGGCGGCACCGCCGGGGGACCTGGCCGAGACCCTGTCCGGCCGCGTGCTCCTGGCCGGCGCCCGCACGCCCGTGCGCGGAGCCGAGGTCACGTTGCTGGACCGGGACGGCGCCATTCTCGACGTGGGGGAGACCGACCCCAAGGGTCGCTTTTCCCTGGATCTCGGCGTGATGGACGATCCCCGGCAGGAGGCCGTCGTGGGCCTCTACCTGGAGGTGGGAGTGGCCGGCCGCCGGCGCCTGCGGGTGCAGGTGGGCAACGTCATGACTTCCTTCGGCACGGAGGTCAAGGTGGGCCCGCTGCTGCTGCCCGCACGCTGAACACCCGCCCTTGCAAGGGAGCCGGGACCGCCCCCATATAACCAGTCACGGGCCGGCCTCGCGGCCGGTGGTCTTTCATCCAGAGGCAGCCGAAGAGGAGCAGCGGACATGGCGGACGATGATCTGGACAAGGAGATCGAGGAGATCGAGGACCGCGTGCTGGGCATCCACCCCGACGCGGACATGGTGACCCCCTGGGATCGGGACATTGCGGCCGCCCGCGCGCGCGAGCTGGGCATCGAGCTCACCGATGCCCGCTGGGAGGTGGTGAAGTTCCTGCGCGATCGCTTCCGCGAGCAGGGCCAAGTGGAGCACGCCCGTGACCTGCATCCCGTCATGGCCGAAAAGTGGAAGGCGCAGGGCGGACTCAAGTATCTTTATACGCTGTTTCCCGGCGGGCCCGTGCACCAGGGCAGCTACATCGCCGGGGTACCCGAACCCCACGATGCCACCGATCCCTCGTTCGGGACCGTGGCCTGAGCAGGAGGAAGCGATGGGAAGCGGAGATCGGCGTACCCGCCGCGGCAAGATCTGGCGCGGCACCCACGGTAACAGCCGGCCCAAGCCGTCCAGGCGCAAGCGCGGCAAGTAGCACCGGCGGCCGCCGGCCTCAGCTGGCGGCGAGCCGGTTCACCACCCGGCCGGCGGCGGCCAGTCCGAAGGCCGCCGTGACGAACATGGCCGAGCCGTAGCCCAGGCGGCAGTCCAGGTGCACGCCGCGGATGCCGGGTTTCTCGGGGCCCACCGTGCCGTCTGCCCGCGGATAGACCTGCTGCTGATTGGAGAACACGCACTCCACCCCGAAGTAGCGCCTGGGGTTGCGGGTCCAGCCGTAGTCGTCGCGCAGCTTCGCCCGCACCCGGGCCGCCAGCGGATCGTGGCGGACACGGGTGAGGTCGCGGATGGC
>JALUTW010000328.1 GCA_027021685.1 Chromatiales bacterium
ACGGCCGGGGTCACCGACGCCAGCGTGCCGTCGGCGTTGAACTGCATGCGGGCCGGCTCGCCGGGCACGTTGCCCTGCGGGATGACCTCGATGTCCGTGGTGCCGTTGTTGATCCACAGGTGGGTCTCCCACAGGTTGGGCGTGGTGGTCTTGCGGAAGTACATGGTGGCCAGCAGGGGATTGCCCAGGGAGTCGTAGATGGTCAGCGAGGTGGAGTAGTTGTACGTGGCCGCGTTGGTGCGGTCGAAGGTGGAGACCGCGCCGTTGGCCGTGGGGGCGAAGGTGGGCGTGGCATTGGCGTCCAGGTTGAGCACCGCGCTGATGCCGCCGTTGGGCGTCAGGGCGCCGGTGGCGCTGGGCGCGATGTCCGAGGTGTCGATGAACAGGTCGCCCAGGGCGCCGGTGATGTTGCCCGAGGCATCGGCCTGGAAGCCCGTGAGCCGCTGGCCGGTGTTGTTGACCACGAAGCCCTGGTCGTCCACCTGGAACTGGCCGGAGCGGGTATAGCTCACCGCGCCGTTGTCGCTGAGGCGGAAGAAGCCCTGGCCGTTGATGGCCAGGTCGAGCACGTTGTCGGTGAACTCGATGTTGCCCTGGCTGAACTGCTGGGTGATGGCCGCCACCCGCACGCCGGAGCCGATGGCGTTGGCCGCCGCCCCCACGTTGGAGGCGGGATAGACGTCGGCGAACTCCACCCGGGACTCCTTGAAGCCCACGGTGCTGGCGTTGGCGACGTTGTTGCCGATGACCCGCAGGTCGGTCGAGGCGGCGTTGAGGCCGCTCAGTGCAGTACGAAAAGGCATGGCTGTGTCCTCGTCCTCAGGTGTTCCGGTTACATGATCTCGCGTACATCGCCCAGGGGCCGCTGCCCCAGGCCGGCCAGGTTGAGGGTGATGCCGCCGGCACCACCCCCCAGGGTGACGCTGTCCACCCGAGCCGCCAGCAGCACGGTGGCCGCGGCGGACTCGCCGCCGGAGCCGGCCACCGCGCGCAGGGTGTAGGCGCCGGGGGGCAGCGGGTTGCCGGCATCGTCACGTCCGTCCCAGGTGAAGGCGGCCTGGCCCGCGGCCTGCGGGCCCAGGTCCAGGCGGCGCAGGACCTCGCCCGCCGGCCCCAGCACCTCCACCTGCAGCGACTGGACCGGCTGCGGCAACTCCACCCGCCCCGAGACCGTGCCCCCGGCCGCCAGCGCCGCCTCGCTGCTCTCGACGAGCACGGTGCGGCCCACCAGGGCCGAGGCCTGCAGGGCCTGGCTGGAGGTCAGCGCGCTGGACAGCTCGGCGAACGAGTTCTGCAGATCCTGGATGCCCGAGGCCTGGGAGAACTGGGCGATCTGGGTCAGAAACTCCCCGCTGGCCATGGGCTTGAACGGGTCCTGGTTGTTGAGCTGGGTGATCATGAGCTGGAGGAAGTCCTCCTGCCCCAGGCGTGACGGATCATCCTTCTCGGCCCGGCGGCCCAGGCCCAGCTCGGCCAGGGGATTCTTGTCGTCGATGCGGTTCATGGTCCTCGACTCCGGTTACTGCCCAAGCGAGAGCGTGCGCAGCAGCATCTGCTTGGTGACGTTCATCACTTCCACGTTGGTCTGGTAGGTGCGCGAGGCGGAGATCATGTTGGCCATCTCCTCCACCACGTTGACGTTGGGCTTGAAGATGTAGCCGGCCTCGTTGGCCAGCGGATGCTCGGGCTGATACTCCTTGCGCAAGGGGGCATCGCTCTCCACGATCCCCAGCACCCGCACCCCGTCGGCCTCCTGCCCGAAGGCGTCCACCATGCGGGCGAACACCGGGTAGCGGGCACGGTAGGTCTGCTCGGTGCTGGAGCTCACGGTGTCGGCATTGGCCAGATTGCTGGCGGTGGTGTTGAGCCGCACCGTCTCCGCGGCCAGGGCCGAGCCGGCGATGTTGAAGACGTTGAACAGGGACATGGCTCACTCTCCTCGCAGGGCGGTCTTGAGGCCGCGGAAGGTTCCGTTGAGAAACCGCAGCGTGGCCTGGTAGCGCAGCGCGTTCTCCATGAACTCCGACTTCTCGAACTGGGTCTCCACCGTGTTGCCGTCGAGCGAGGGCTGCAGGGGCACCCGGTAGAGGGGCTCGCCGCCGGCCCGGGCGGCATCCGGCTGGAGGTGCCGGGCGTGCGAGGTCTTCAGCGGCCCGCCGCCACCGGCGGCGGCCAGGGCCTGGCGGAAGTCGATGTCACGCGCCTTGTAGTGGGGCGTGTCGGCATTGGCCAGGTTTTCGGCCAGCAGGCGCGCCCTGCGGGCATAGAGGTTCAGCGCCTGCTCGTGCACGCCCAGTATCCGGTTCCAGCTCGTCGGCATGATGTGCTCCGCGTGTTGGTCCTGCCGGTCTCCTTGCCCGAGGGAATAGCAACCGGCGTGCCAGACCAGGAGGAGCAGAAAAATCAGACAGTTATGAAGTCAGCGGAAGCAACGGGCCGGAGCGGGCGGCAAACCGCGGCCGCCGGCGGCAAGGGGGCGAAGCCGCCCTCCGTCCTCTGCCCTCCGCCCTCCGTCCTCTGAATCAGGGCCGCCAGTCGGGGCGGCGCTGGTAGATCACGCCCTGGGGCAGGCGCCTGAGTTCGAAGGCGTCGGTGTAGCTGCTGGGGGACTCGGATCCGCCCAGGAACAGGTAGCCGCCGGGGTTGAGAGCCTGGGCGATGCGGCGGAGGATGTCGCGCTTCACGTCGGGAGAAAAATAGATGAGCACGTTGCGGCAGAAGACGATGTCGAACCGCCCCAGCAAGACATAGCTGGACAACAGATTGAGTTCGGTGAAACGCACCCGCTGGCGCACCTCGGGCACCACCTCCCAGCAGCCGCCGCGCTGGCGGAAGAACCGCTGCAGCCGCTCCGCCGACAGGCCCCGGCGCACCGCCAACTCCTCGTAGCAGGCGGAACGGGCGATCTGCAGCATGGAGGGAGAGATGTCGGTGCCCACGATCTCCACCGGCCGCCGCAGCACCCCCGGCCGGTTCACGTTGAACTCGCTCACCACCATGCTGATGGAATAGGCCTCCTGGCCCGAGGAGCATGCCGCCGACCAGATGCGCAGGGGGCCGCTGCCCGCCCCCAGCTCCGGCAACAGCGCCTGCTTGAGCATCTCGAAGGGATAAGTGTCACGAAACCACATGGTTTCGTTGGTGGTCATGGCATCGACCACCTGCTGTCGGAGCGCGTTGTCGGCACCATCCTGCAGGCGCCGGGTCAGGGCGGCAAAGCTGCCCAGGCCGTGCTCGTCCAGCAGGCGCCCCAGGCGCGAGCTCACCAGGTACTGCTTGCCCGGCCCCAGCTCGATGCCGGAGGCCTCGGCCAGGAACCGGCAGAACTCGTCGTACTCCTGCTGGGAAAGGGTGTGGCGGGTCACGGGTCCTCCGCTGGAATCCGTTCTGGTCCCGGCATCCATCAGCGGCGCGCCTCCCGGGGGTGGAGGCCACCGTGGTGAGGAGCCATCAAGCCTCGAGCCCGATGAGCCGCACCACCTCGCCGGCGAGCTCGTCCGCGTTGAACTTGGGCACGAACTTGTCCGCGCCCACCTTTTCCACCATGCTGAGATTGAACACCCCGCTCAGGGAGGTGTGCAGCAGCACCGGGACGTGCCGCAGCCGTTCATCCTTCCGGATCTCGGTGGTCAGGGTGTAGCCGTCCATCTCCGGCATCTCGATATCGGAGATCACCAGGTCGAGCTGGTCCTGCAGCGGCGTGCCATCCTTGACCATGTCCCGCAGCAGGTCCAGGGCCTCGCGCCCGTTCCTGGCCAGGATGGATTCGATCTCGAGCTGGTCCAGGGTGCGCTTGATCTGCTTCAGGGCCACCGAGGAATCATCCGCCACCAGCACCCGGACCGGCCGGTCCGGAGCGGCCTCCGGCTTAACCTCGTCGGACACCGTCATCTCCACGCCCATGAGGTCAACCAGTACCTTCTCCACGTCGATGATCTCGATGATGTCATCGTCCACCCGGGTCACTGCGGTGAGGTAGTTGTCCTTGCCCATGCCCTTGGGCGGCGGCAGGATTTCCTCCCAGTTCATGTTGACGATGCGGTCCACCGCCGAGACCAGAAAACCCTGCACCGAGCGGTTGTACTCGGTGATGATCACGAACAGGTCGCTGCCCTCCGGCAGCGGCCGCTTGCCGATGGCGCGGGCGAGATCCATCACCGGGATGGTGCGGCCGCGCATGTTGGCGATGCCGCGCACGATGGGATGGGCGTGGGGCACGGCGGTGAGTGTGGGACAGTGGATGACTTCCTGCACCTTGAACACATTGATGCCATACCGCTGCCGGTCACCGAGCGTGAACAGCAGCAGCTCGAGCCGGTTCTGTCCCACCAGCTGGGTGCGCTGGTCGACGCCATCCAGGATGCCTGCCATCTGGGGATCCCCCGTGTCCTTGAAGGTGCAAACTCCCCGTCAGTATCGGCATCCGGGGCCGATGCTTGAACGCCCGCCGCCAGGCACGGGAATTGCACGTTCACCCGTTGTGGAAAACCGGCACTCACTGGCACCACTGGAAGCACGATGAAACCGGACATGCACACCCTTCGCCGGGCGGCAACCGCCGGCCTGCTGGCGGCAGGCCTTTGCCTCGGAACCGGACCGTCCGCCGCCGCCCCCGGGCCGTGGGAGGATGCCGCGCGCCTGCTGGAGACGGCGGAGTCCTTCGTCCGGGCGCGACTGGGCGATGACGGCGACGTCAGCGTCCGCCTGGGGCGCCTGGACCGGCGCCTGCGCCTGCGCCGCTGCGACGGCCGGCTGCAGGCCTTCTGGCCCCACGGCCGGCGCCCGCGCACCGGGCATGCCAGCGTCGGTGTCCGCTGCCTGGGCGGCGTGCGCTGGAAGATCTACCTGCCGGTGCGGATTCGCCGCTACGCGCAGGTGGTGGTGGCCGCCCGGGCCCTGCCCGCGGGCCACGTGCTGTCGGCCGCCGACCTGAAGCGGACGCGGCTGGAGGTGGACGGGCTGCGCAGCTATCACCGGGAGCCCCGGCGCCTGGACGGCATGGTGCTGCGCCGGGCCCTGGCCGCCGGCCAGCCGGTGGAGGCGGTGCACGTTTCCCCGCCCGTGCTGGTCCGCCGGGGCCAGCGCATCGTGGTGGAAGCGCGGGCCGGGGGGCTCGCGGTGCGCGCCGCCGGCGTGGCGCTTGCCGACGGCCGCAAGGGGGACACCATCCGCGTGCGCAACCTGCGCAGCAAGCGGGTGGTGCAGGCCGTGGTCACCGGCCGCGGGCGGGTGGAGGTGGTGCTGTGATGCTCCGTCGGAGATCCGACACCCGCCTAAAGTGACCGCCCAAATTGCCGATACAAGGGAAGCCACGCAGTTCAGGAGGCATCCATGCCCATCGAGATCAACGGCTTCTCCCCCCGCCGCACCCAGACCAGTTCCGACCGGCGCGTCCGCTCCCTCAAGGGCGACGGCGGCAGCCGCACCGCCGGCGGCGGCGGTGCCGCGGGTGCCGGCGACCAGGTGACCCTCACCGGCACCGCCGCGCGCCTGCGCGCCATCGAACAGCAGCTGGCCCGGGTCCCGGTGGTGGACCTGGAACGGGTCCAGTCCATGCAGGATGCCATCAAGAGCGGCGAGTACCGCGTCGACCCCCAGCGCGTCGCCGACAAGATGATCGAACTGGAAGCCGCCCTCGATGGAGTCTGACGCCGCGACCACGGTGGCCCTGCTGGAGCAGATGGTCCGCCTGCTGGAAGAGGAGCACGAGGTACTGCGCCGGCGTGACGGCGAGGCCCTGGCGGCCCTGGCCCCGCGCAAGGCCGAGCTGTGCCGGCGCATCGAGGCCCTGGATGCGCCGGCGGCGGCCGCCGCGGCCGGCCCGGCCGAGCGGGAGCGCCTGCGGGAGCTGGCCCGGCGCTGCCGCCACCAGAACACCATCAACGGCATGCTGGCGGAGAATCAGCGCCGGCTGGCCGAGCACAGCCTGGCCCTGCTCCAGGGCCGCTCCACCGAGACCCTGACCTACGGCCCGGGCGGTGGCGGGCGCGGCGGCCCGCGGGCCCCGCTGGGCCGGGCCTGACCCCTTCCCCGTCTCTCCCGCACAAATGGTGGAGCACCGGTGGCGATGCTAGAATGCCGCCACCGCCCCGGTAGCTCAGCCGGATAGAGCATCCGCCTCCTAAGCGGAAGGTCACACGTTCGAATCGTGTCCGGGGCGCCAGCCCGTCATCCGTCGCAGGAGGCTCCCCCATGAACGAGACCCGCCAGGACAAGCTGCTCGGCGCCTACCGCGGCTTTCTCCGGCACCTGCGTCAGGCCTGGCACCAGTCCGAGGGCAGGGTGCGCGACCGCCTGCAGCAGGCGCTGGCGCAGGCCGAGGACAAGACCGCCGAGCTGTCGGAGCTGAGCCGGGAGGAGCTGGAACAGATTGGCGACTGGCTGCGCCGCGACCTCCGCGGCGCGGCGGAGTTCTTCGACCGCAACGGCGAGGCCCTGGCCCGCTGGCTGGGCCTGGAGCTGACCCTGGCCGAGTACGAGCTGGCCGACCTGGTGGCCGCAGCGGCCGATCCCACCCTGGTCCAGCTCCACGCCCTGCGCCAGCAGGCCGAGCTGGGGGAATGGCACACCGGGGAGATCACCGGCCCCGGCACCCTGGTGTGCGACCGGTGCGGGGAGCCGCTGCACTTCGGCGAGCCGGGACACGTTCCGCCCTGCCCCAGGTGCCGGGGCACCGTGTTCCACAAGGAATACCCGGCCTCCTGAAACGGGATGCAAACCGCCGCCAGGCCTCCTCGCGGCCGTCCGTTGACCCAGGTCAACACGGCCACGGGAAGAACCCGGTATGGTGTGGAAACGCTGAAAAACACAGCCATCAGGGAGGTGCGCCATGTTTCCGGACACCCAGCTCGAAGCCACCGTCCGCGACCTGGTGCAGCCGGGCCGGGGCATCCTGGCGGCGGACGAAAGCATCCCCACCATCACCAGGCGCCTGGCCAAGGTGGGCGTGGAGTCCACGGAGGAAACCCGCCGTGCCTACCGTTCCATGCTGCTCACCACCGCCGGCATCGGTGAATACCTCAGCGGGGTGATCCTGTTCGAGGAGACCCTGGACCAGTGCACCGATGACGGGACCCCCCTGGTGGAGGTCCTGACCCGCCAGGGCATCGTACCCGGGATCAAGGTGGACAAGGGCACCGTCCCGCTGCCCGGTGCGCCCGGCGAGAAGATCACCCAGGGCCTGGACGGCCTGGCCGAGCGCCTGGAGACCTACCGGGCCAAGGGCGCGCGCTTCACCAAGTGGCGCGACGTCTATGTCATCGGCACCGGCACGCCCAGCCGCCTGGCCATCGAGGCCAATGCCGAGGTCCTGGCCCGGTATGCCGCCGCGGCCCAGGCCGCCGGATTCGTGCCCATCGTGGAACCCGAGGTCCTGCTGGACGGCGATCACGACATCGCCCGCTGCGCCGAGGTCACCGAGACGGTACTGCACGAGGTCTACCACGCCCTGCACCGCCACGGCGTGGTCCTGGAATACACCCTGCTCAAGCCCAACATGGTCCTCCCGGGCAAGGACCATCCCGCCCGCGCCACCCCGGAGGAGGTCGCCGACCACACCCTGCGCGTGCTGCGCCGCACGGTGCCGGCCGCGGTGCCCAGCATCAACTTCCTGTCCGGCGGCCAGACCCCGGAGGAGGCCACTGCCAACCTGGATGCCATGAACCGCCGGCGCGACGCCACCGTGCCCTGGGAGCTCAGCTTCTCCTACGCCCGGGCCCTGCAGCATCCGGCCATGGAGATCTGGGCCGGCCGGGCGGACAAGGCCGCCGAGGCCCAGGCGGCCTTCCTCCACCGCTGCCAGCTCACCGCCGCCGCCCGGCGCGGCCAGTACACCCCCGCCATGGAACGGGCGGCCTGAGCGCCGGCCCGCGCCCTCGTTTCCACCGCCGGCCGCCATTTGCGTGACCGGATGGAACCTTTCGTGCCCGGCTGGCGTGTCATCATAGGCATGATGAAGCCAGCCCTGCCATTCGCCTCCCGCCGCGCCCGCTTCGAGCGGCTCATCCGCCCGTGGCTGCACCCGCTCTACCGGCGGGCCTACCGCCTCACCGGTGATCGGGACGAGGCCGAGGACCTGGTCCAGGATCTGCTGGCCTCCCTGTACCAGAAGGGCATCCGCCTGGAGGAGGTGGAAGACCTGGAGCGCTGGCTGCTCAAGTCCCTCTACCACCAGTTCGTCGACCGGCTGCGCCGCGCCGGCCGCAGCCCCCTGGGTCACCTGGATGCCGATACCCCGGAGGGCATGGAGCGGCTGGAGGACGCCGCGCCCGGTCCCGAAGTGCTCACCGAGCAACAACTGGAGATCCGGCGTGTCCAGGCCGCGCTGGACGCCCTCAACCCCCATTTCCGCGCCGTCCTCGTGCTGCACGACGTGGAGGGCTTCACCCTGCAGGAACTCTTGCCCGTCCTCGACGCGCCCCTGGGCACCCTCAAG
>JALUTW010000329.1 GCA_027021685.1 Chromatiales bacterium
GAGTAGCGAGTGCCAGGGATTTTGATCCCCTCTCCCTGTCCCTCCCCCGGAGGGGGAGGGGACCGTTTTACCGAGCTTGTCATTCCTCCCTGCCCCTGCGGAGGCGATCCCTCTGCGCCGTCATTCCCGCGCAGGCGGGGATCCAGGAATGAGATTCCGGGATCCCGGACACGCGCTGTGCGCGTTCCGGAATGACGGGGCCACGACGCGATCCGGGTGCAACGCGCGGGGCACACTGGCGAAGCATATTGCGCCATGCAGGCGCCAGTCTTAAGATACCCGCAAGGCGGGTTGGCGGGGTTTTCCTCGCTACTCGCACCTCGCCACTGGCAACCGGGTTTTTGCGGGTGTAGTTCAATGGTAGAACAGGAGCTTCCCAAGCTTCTAACGTGGGTTCGATTCCCATCACCCGCTCCATTCAAGCCGCCCCTCCCGCCGTTTTCGTTCTAAACTCTCAGGGCATGAACCCGGAATGTCCGGGCTCCCCCGCCTTCAGGGACGTCTCATGAAAAAATGGCTCAGGCGCACTCTCCTCGCCGTCCTGGCGGTGGTGGTGATCTTCATTGCCGCCGCGGTGATCTTCGCCACCACCTTCGATGCCAATGCCCGGCGCGACGACATCATTGCGCTGGTGGCGGAGCACACCGGCCGCAGGCTGGAGATCAACGGCGACATCTCGCTGAGTTTCTTTCCCTGGCTGGGCTTCAGCGTTGCGGACATGGAACTGGGCAACGCGCCGGGCTTCGGCGAGGCGCCCTTCGCGCGCATCAGCCGGGCCGAGGCGCGGGTGCGCCTGTGGCCCCTGCTCTTCGGCGAGATCGAGGTGGGCGAGGTGATCCTCGACGGACTGGAACTCACCCTCACGCGCCGTGCCGACGGCACCGCCAACTGGGACGATCTCCTCGCCCCGGCCCCCGCGCCCGGCGCGCGGGCGGGAACCCCGGCCGCGCCCGCCGGCGAGGCGGCGCCGCCGCCCGGGACCCTGGCCGCGCTCTCCCTCGGCGGCCTGCGCCTGCGCAACACCCGCATCCAGTGGGATGACGAGGCCACGGGCCGGCACCTGCGGCTCACGCGCCTCGACCTCGAGACCGGCCCCGTCGAAACCGCGACGCCCTTCACCCTGCAAGTCGGCGCCAGCGGCGAATACCGTCAGTCGGTGCAGGACGCCGCCGAGACCCTGGACTTCACCCTGGATCTCGAGGCTCGCTTCACCCTGGATGCGGAGAACGCCCGCCTGCAGGTGGCGGGACTGGAGGCCGACGGCAGCCTCGGCGGCTCGCTCGTGCCGGGCAATGAAACCCTGCCGGTGAGTTTGCGCTTGCCCGCGGCGGATCTCGATGCCGGCGGGGCGCACTATCGCCTGGAGGATCTCGCCCTGCGTGCCGCGGGAATCGAACTCAGGCTGCAGCTGGCGGCCAGGGGAAAAGCCGCGCGCGCCGCCCTCGACGGCAGGGCGGTGGTGAAGGTGGCCGACGGCAAAACGCTGGCAGGCCTCGTCGGCGAGACGGGCCTGCGGCCCGCCGCGCTGGAAGGCCTGACCCTCACCGTGCCCTTCAGCGGCTCCCCCGCGCAGACCATCGAGCTCAGGGACGTCACCCTGGCGGGTCCGCTGCGCGGCGGCGCCACGCTGCGCGTGGAAACTGCACTCGAAGCGCCGCGGGTGAGCGGCACCGTGCGCATCGCCGAGTTCAGCCCCCGCGCGCTGCTGCCGCCACTCGGCATCGCCCTGCCGCCCACGCGCGACACGGCGGTATTGCAGCGCCTCGCCATACAGACCCGGCTGCGCTACGCCCGCGAAGACGGCGTGGACA
>JALUTW010000330.1 GCA_027021685.1 Chromatiales bacterium
AGACAGGCCAGCCCCGGGGCCTGGTAGCCGTCGTCGTTGCTGATGAGAATGTGCACAACCCCGTACCGCTCTGGGCCTGTGGTATTCTGCGCGAAAGCACGCCGGCTGACAAATACGGGATCCACAGTCATGAGCGACGATCGTCACGACGGCGACAGCGAGGCCCGGCGCCTGTTCCGCGACGCCGTCGGTCCCGTGCGCCGCCTGTGCCACGATCGCATCGAGCCGCGCAAACCGAAGCCGGCGCCGCGCCCGCGCCAGCGCCTGCGCGACGAGCAGCGCGTGATCCGCGACATGCTGAGCGACCCCGTGGACCCGGCCGAGCTGGAGACGGGCGAGGAGCTTCTGTTCTCGCGCCCCGGCCTCCAGCACACCCTGCTCAAGCGCCTGCGGCGCGGCCAGCTCGCGGTGCAGGCCCAGCTCGATCTCCACGGCCGTACCGTGGACGAGGCCCGCACCGCCCTGGCCGGATTCCTGTACGACGCCTGTGCCCGCGGGCTGCGCGTGGTGCGGGTGGTGCACGGCAAGGGCCGCGGCTCACCCGGCCGCCGGCCGGTGCTCAAGGGCCGTGTCAACCACTGGCTGCGCCAGCGCGACGAGGTGCTGGCCTTCTGCTCGGCCCCGCCCGGTGACGGCGGCACCGGGGCGGTGTACGTGCTGCTGCGCCGCCGCGGAGCGCGGCCGTGAGCCGCCGCCCCGCTGCCATCCTGCTGGTGTCCTGCCCCGACCGCCAGGGGCTGGTGGCCACCGTGTCCGGTTTCATCTCGCGCCATGGCGGCAACATCATCGACCTGGAGCAGTACGTGGACCACGAGGCGGGCGTGTTCTTCATGCGCGTGGAATGGGAGCTGGACGGCTTCGCCCTCGACGCCGGTACCCTGCCGCAGGCGGTGGCGGAGCTGGCCGCCCCCCTGGACATGGAGTGGCGGCTCTACTTCAGCGACCAGCGCCCGCGCATGGCGGTGCTGGTCTCCCGCCACCCCCACTGCCTGCTGGACATCCTGGCCCGGGTCCAGGCCGGCGAATGGGAGGTGGAGCTGCCGCTGGTCATCAGCAACCACCCGGACCTGGAGCCCTTCGTGGCACCGCTGGGCATTCCCTTCCACGTGCTGCCGGTGACGCCCGACACGCGCCGGGCGCAGGAACAGCGCATGCAGGCGCTGCTGGAGGAAAACGGCGTCGAGTTCCTGGTGCTGGCGCGCTACATGCAGATCCTGACCGATGCCTTCGTGGCCCGCTGGCCCGGGTGCATCATCAACATCCACCACTCCTTCCTGCCCGCCTTCCCCGGCGCCCGCCCCTACCATTCGGCCCACGCGCGGGGCGTCAAGATCATCGGCGCCACCAGCCATTACGTCACCGCCGAGCTGGACGCCGGCCCCATCATCGAGCAGGACGTGGTGCGGGTCACCCACAACGACTCGGTGGAGGACCTGGTGCGCAAGGGCCGCGACCTGGAGAAGCTGGTCCTGGCCCGGGCGGTCTGGAAGCACCTGCAGCGCAAGATCCTGGTCCACGGCAACCGCACCGTGGTATTCGAGTAGAACCCGTCCCGGAATTCCGCGCGCATCCCGCCGGGAGTCCCCGGCCGCGCCCGCGGCACCGGGCCTCAGCAGGTCGCAGGACCTTCGATCATGCCGCCCAGCTCGTTGAGCAGGGTGGTGGCGTAGGCCCCGCGCGGGAGCGTGAACTCCAGCCGCCAGGTGTCCGCCGCCGGCCGCGACCAGGCCAGCGCCTGCGGCCGCAGCACCAGGGGCCGGCGGTCGGCCGCCACCCCCATGCGTTCCAGGGCCCGGCACAGCCTGCGT
>JALUTW010000331.1 GCA_027021685.1 Chromatiales bacterium
CCCCCTGTGGCGCCTGGCCGTGCCGCCGGCGGCACCCTTCATCCGGCTCCCGGAAACCCGGCCCGGTGACTGGCTGCTGGACTGGGGGGGCGCCCAGCGCTGGCTGCGCTCTGCCCTGCCGCCGGAGACGGTGCGCGCCGCGGCCACGGCGGCCGGCGGCCATGCCACCCTGTTCCGCGGTGGCGACCGCGGTGGCGAGGTGTTCCACCCGCCCTCCCCCGCGGTCCTGGCCCTGCACCGGCGGCTCAAGGCCGTCTTCGATCCCGGCGGCATCTTCAATCCCGGCCGGCTGTATCCCGGCGTGTAGATGCCAATCTCCGCAACATCGGTGACCGCGAATGAAACCGAGCCGGCCCACGCCCTGAAGCCGTAATATTATGGAAACACGCATCGTCGAAGCCCTGCGGGAGACCGCGGACGGCCGGGAGGCCGAGGCCATCCTGCGCGCCTGCGTCCACTGCGGCTTCTGCACCGCGGCCTGTCCCACCTACCGGCTCCTGGGTGACGAGCTGGACGGGCCGCGGGGCCGCATCTACCTGATAAAGCAACTGCTGGAAGGTGCACCGGCGGGACCGGCGACCCGCCTCCACCTGGACCGCTGCCTCACCTGCCGGAGCTGCGAGACCGCCTGCCCCTCGGGCGTGGACTATCACCGCCTGCTCGCCATCGGGCGCCGATACCTGCTCCGGCAGGCCCCTCATCCCTGGCCCCAGCGGCTGTTGCGCGCCGCCATCCGCCGGGCCCTGGGACGCCCCAGCGCCCTGCGGCGGACCCTCGCCCTGCTCTCGCCCCTGCGGCCGCTGCTGCCCCGCCCCTGGCGCCGGCGCCTGCCGGAGAAACGCCACCACCGCTGGCCCGCCGCCCGCCCCCGCCCGCGCCGGGTGGCGCTGGTGACCGGCTGCGTGCAACCGGCCCTGGCGCCCGGGATCGACGCCGCCGCCGCCCGCCTGCTGGATGCCCTGGACATGGAAGCCATCCCGGTGGCCGGCTGCTGCGGCGCGCTGGCCCTGCACCTGGATGACGAGGACGGCGCCCGCGCCGCCGCCCGGCGTACCATCGCCGCCTGCGAGAAGGCGCTGGACGCCGGCGCCGAGGCCGTGGTCAGCTCCGCCTCGGGCTGCGCCGTGATGCTCAAGGATTACGCCCGCCTGCTGGCCGGCGATGGCGCGTGGGCGCGGCGCGCGCGGCGGGTGGCCGACGCGGCGCGCGATCTGTCGGAGGTGATCCACGCCGAGCGGCGACACCTGGCCCCCGCCGCGCGCCCCCGCCGCATCGCCTTCCAGGCGCCGTGCACCCTGCAGCACGGGCAGCGGCTGGACGGCATGGTGGAGGCCATCCTGGAACAGCTGGGCCACGAGCTGGTGCCGGTGGCCGCGCCCCACCTGTGCTGCGGCTCGGCCGGCGCCTGGTCCGTGCTCCATCCCCGCCTGGCGGCCGACCTGCGCCGGCAGAAGCTCGACACCCTGCTCGCGGCCGGGCCGGAGCAGATCGTCACCGCCAACGTGGGCTGCCTCCACCACCTGCGCGCCGCCAGCCCGGTGCCGGTGGTGCACTGGGTGGAGCTGGCGGCGGCAGGCATGACTTCGTGAGCCGTTTCACACTTCGGCTTTACCAAGCCCGTTGTTCGCCCAGGCCATTCCCGAGTCGATCAAGGCCGTGCTCCAGCGGCTGGACAGCCGGGTGGCGGGGAAATAGGGAACCTTCCGGCCCGCGGCGAAATGCCCCCGCCGTGGTTCGCGGCGGGGGCGCCGCCCATTCAGAAGACGGAGGACGGAGGACAGAAGACAGAGAGAAGACAGAGACCGGAA
>JALUTW010000332.1 GCA_027021685.1 Chromatiales bacterium
CAAAGGACCAACGAGGTATGTGAATGTGCGTTCCTGTCAAAACGGCCCGCCCTGGTGCGGCCTCGCATTTTCACGCCCGTTATCCAGGAGGCAACATTTTCAAATTCCGTTCACACTCTGCGTCCTCTGCGTCTTTGCGTCTCTGCGTTGGGATCGCGTGGCCGGAACAGGATCTGCGGGCTGCGCCTCTGCGTTGAAGATTTTTCCCTTCCTGCTATTGAATGACCGTTCAGTCCGGGTCGCGGTCCAGGCCCAGGCGTGCGGCGAAGTCGTCCAGGGCCTTGCGGATGTGTTCCTTGATGTCGGCCTCGAGCTGGACGATGCCGTGGATGAGGGTGTCGTGGATCTCCTTTTCCAGGGCGGCGCGGAAGTCCTCGATGGTCTCGGCCAGTTCCTCGGGCGCGGCGGCGGGCGGCGGCATGGCGGGGTTGTCCTCCAGGGGTTGTTCTCGTCCGGCGCCGGTGCCGGGGGCGGGCACCACCACGTCTTCCAGCACCGGCACTGAGTCTTCGTCGCCCGGCGCCGGCGGTTCCGGTGCCGGGGCGGGATCGGCGGCGGGCCTGCGGTGGCCCGACATGCCGGCCCGGGCGATGCTCTCCTTGGCCGCGGAGATCTTGCTCTCGCTCTGCAGCAGCAGCTCCTTGATGGACTCCAGCGAGCGCACCAGCGTCTCGTGGGCGTCCTCCTGGATGGTCTTCTTGGGCCGGTCTTCCGCCATGGCGTTCAGAGCTGGTGGGTGTGCAGCGGGTAGCCGCGCTCGCGGTAGAAGCGGTAGCGCTCGCGGGCCTGCGTGCGCTGGGGTTCCACCGGGGGCACCACCTCCGCCACCCGCTCGAACCGGGTGAAGCCCTCCGGCACCGAGTCCGAGAGGTTGACCAGCACCTCGGCCCCGGGGTTCTCCGGCGCTTGGTGGCCGATGTGGACGGGCACGGTGTCATCGTCCCCGGCACCGGCCAGGGCGTGGGGCACGAAGCTGCCGGCGCGGAAGGTCCACAGCAGGTCGTCCAGGCGCCGGGCCTGGTCCTCGGACGCGGCGTGGACGAAGACCCGGTGCCCCAGGGTGTAGGCCTTCTCCACCAGGCGGCAGGCCAGGCGCTCGTGGGCGTCGGCGCCGCCCTCGGCCAGGATGTAGAAGTCGATGCGGGTCATTTGTGCCCGGCCCGTTCCAGCACGAAGCGGGTGAGCAGCGGCACCGGCCGGCCGGTGGCGCCCTTGCTGTTGCCGCTCTCCCAGGCGGTGCCGGCGATGTCCAGGTGGGCCCACTTGTGCTTCTCCACGAAGCGGGCCAGGAAGCAGGCGGCGGTGATGGTGCCGGCCTCGCGCCCGCCGATGTTGGCCATGTCGGCGAAGTTGCTCTTGAGCTGCTCCTGGTATTCCTCCCACAGCGGGAGCTGCCACGCGCGATCGTCGGCCGCCTCGCCGGCGGCCAGGAGCTGGTCCACCAGGGCCTGGTCGTTGCCCAGCAGGCCGGAGGCGTGTTTGCCGAGGGCGATGACGCAGGCCCCGGTGAGCGTGGCGATGTCCACGATGGCGCGGGGCTGGTAGCGCTCCGCGTAGGCCAGGGCGTCGCACAGGATGAGCCGGCCCTCGGCATCGGTGTTGAGCACCTCGATGGTCTTGCCGGCCATGGAGGTGATGATGTCGCCCGGCTTGTTGGCGGCGCCGTCGGGCAGGTTCTCGCAGGTGGGGATGAGGCCCACCAGGTTGACGGCGGGCTTGAGCCGGCTCACCGCGAGGAAGGTGCCCAGTACGCTGGCGGCGCCGCACATGTCGAACTTCATCTCGTCCATGGCCTGGGCCGGCTTGATGGAGATGCCGCCGGAATCGAAGGTGATGCCCTTGCCCACCAGCACCAGCGGCTTCGCCCGGGCACCCTGGGTGCCGCGGGGCAGGCCGCGGTATTCCAGCACGATGAACTTGGGCGGCTGTCGGCTGCCCCTGGCCACCGCCAGCAGGGCGCCCATGCCCAGTTTTTCCATTTCCTTCCGGCCCAGCACGGTGCAGCGCAGGCGGCTGTCCGCGGCCGCCAGCTTGCGCGCCCGGGCGGCCAGGTACGAAGGCGTGCAGACGTTGCCGGGCAGGTTGCCCAGGTCGCGGGCCAGATCCATGCCGTCGGCCACCGCGGTGCCCTCGGCCAGGCCCGCGGCGGCCCGCTTGAGGTCGCGTTGCGAGGGCACGTTGAAGGTGAGCTTCTTCAGCGGCCGCGCAGGCTCGTCGGCCTCCGATTTCATGGCGGTGAAGCGGTACACCGCCGCGCGCGCATGGCGGGCCGCCTGGCGCATGCGCCAGGCCATGTCGCGGTCCTCCACCTCGAGGTCGGTGAGGTAGATCACCGCGTCCCGGGCGCCACTGGCATCCAGCGTCCGCACCGCCGCTTCCAGCGCCTGGCGGAAGCGGCGGGCGTTGAAGTCCCGTTCCCGGCCGCAGCCCACCAGCAGTATCCGCTCGGCGCCGGTGCCGTCGGCCTCGGGCAGCAGGAGTGTCTGGCCGGGCTTGCCCTCCAGGTCGCCGCGCTTGAGCAGGCGGGTGAGGCGCCCGCCCATGGCCTGGTCGAGGGCGGCGGCGGCGGCCGACAGGCGGCGTTTCTCGAACACCCCCACCACGAGACAGGCACTGCGCTGGCGGGTGGGGTCGGTGACGCGGGCTTCCAGTTTCATGCGATCTCCCTGCTGCCAATGGGTTGCCGGCGGCGGGCCGCCGCGGGAAGGGGGCCGGCGCAGGCGCCGGACTGGTCAAATATACATCACGCAGGCGGGGAAGTTATACAATGCGGGCACCGGGCCTGTGGGCGCGGCCGGAACCCGCCATGATTATCGATCGCTACATCAGCCGCGAGGTCTCGGGGACCTTCGTTGCGGTGGCCCTGGTGCTGCTGCTCATCACCCTCAGCGCCAGCCTGGTGGCCCTGTTCCAGAAGGTGGCCACGGGCGTGCTGCCGGTGGATGCCATCCTGGTGGTGCTGGGACTCAAGGCCGTGGTCAATCTGGAGCTGGTGCTGCCCCTGTCGCTGTTTCTGGCCGTGCTGCTGGCACTGAGCCGGTTGTACAAGGACAGCGAGATGATCGCGCTGGCCGCCTGCGGCGTGGGCCCGGTGCGGGTGTTGCGCTCGGTACTGGGGTTGTCCCTCGTGTTTGCATTCCTGGTGGGGGCCGTGTCGCTGTGGCTCGCTCCGCTGTCCCAGGAGACCAGCGAGCGCATCATCGCCCTGGCCGGGGCCAAGTCGGAGATCGCGGGTCTGGCGCCGGGCCGGTTCCGCGAACTCAAGTCGGGTATCGGTGCCGTGTACGTGGAGGAGGCCAGCGACGACCGCAGCGAGTTGCGCAACCTGTTCGGCCAGAAGCGGGAGGGCCGGCGCCAGGTGATCTTCACTGCCCGCTACGGCTACCAGCGCACCGATCCGGACACCGGGGACAAGTACCTGGTGCTGGAGGACGGTGCCCGCTACGAGGGCGAGCCGGGCAAACCCGACTTCACCATCATCGAGTTCCAGCGCCATACCCTGCGCCTGGAGGAGCGGCTGCCCGAGCTTGCCCGCCTGGACCTGCGGCGCAGCGCGCGCCCCACCCGCACGCTGCTGGCCAGTACCAGTCCGGCGGACCTGGCCGAGTTCCAGTCGCGGGTGTCGTCGGTGCTGGTGTGCGTGGTGTTCACGGTGCTGGCGGTGCCCCTGTCGCGCACCTCGCCGCGGCGCGGGCAGTATGCGCGGCTGGCGGTGGCAGTGCTGGTCTACATCATCTACAGCAACCTGCTCAACGTGGCCCGGGCCTGGGTACAGCGCGAGGTGGTGCCGGCGTGGCTGGGCATGTGGTGGGTTCACGGCCTGATGCTGGCCGTTGCGCTGGTGCTGCTGGCGGCCCAGAGCGGGTTCCGGCCCTGGGCCGGCTGGCGGCCGCTGCCGGGGAGGTGAGACCGTGGCCATGACCACCCTGGACAATTACATCGGCCGCAACGTCATCGCCGGCGTGCTCATGGCCCTGGTGGTGATCACGGCGCTGTTCGTGCTCATCAGCTTCGCCGGCGAGTTCGACGACGTGGGCCGGGCCCGGTACGACTACTGGACCGCCCTGGGCTACGTCCTGCTGCGGGCACCGCGGCGCATGTACGAGGCCTTTCCCGTGATCACGGTGCTGGGGGTCATGCTGGGGCTGGGCACGCTGGCCGGCCGCGGCGAGCTGGTGGCGGTGCGTGCCGCCGGCGTTTCCACCCTGCGTATCGTGCTGTCGGTGCTGCGCGCGGCCCTGCTGCTCATGGTGGCGGCCTTCATCCTCGGCGAGGTGGTGGCGCCGCCGGCGGAGCAGTACGGGCAGCAGATGCGCCTCACGGCGCTGGCCAGCCGGGTGGGGCTCAACACCCGCTACGGCCTGTGGGTGCGTGACGGCAGCAACTTCGTCCACGTGCAGCAGGTGACCAACGACGGCCGGCTGGTGGGGGTGTACGTTTACACCTTCGATCGTTCCCGGCGCCTGGCCACCGTGACCTACGCCCGCGAGGCCCGGCCGGTGGAAGACGGCTGGCGCCTGCATCAGGTGCGCCGCAGCCATATCGGCCGCGAGCACGTGGAGACCGAGCGCCTGGCGGTGCTGGGGCCGGTGCCGCTGTTGCCGGCGGACGTGATCCGCACGGTGTCCCTGTCGCCGGACGTGTTGTCCGTCTGGCGCCTGCGCGATTACATCGACTACCTGGAGCAGAACGGCCTGGACAAGCGTCCCTACGAGCTGGCGTACTGGAACAAGGTGATGATGCCGCTGGCCATCGCCGGCATGGTGCTGCTGGCCGTGCCCTTCGTCATGGGCTCGGTGCGCCACGTGCCGGTGGGACAGCGGGTGTTCACCGGCTTCATGCTGGGGCTGGGCTTCTTCGTCGTCTCGCGCCTGCTGGGGCAGATGGTGCTGGTGCTGGAGGTGCCGGTACTGGCGCCGTGGCTGCCGCTGCTGGGGGCGGTGGCGCCGGTGCTGCTGGTGATCGGGGTGGGCGTGGTGCTGTTACGCCTGCGCCTGTGACGGCCGGGGGACGCACACCACCCGGGTCCGGGTGAGGCGATCGCGCCAGGTCCAGGGCGAGCACTCGTAGATCACCCAGGCCGCGCCCAGGGCCAGCAGGACGCCCGGGGCCGGCCGCAGCAGCAGGTCCAGCGGCGGGCGCAGGTGGAAGGCGGCGCCGGTGGTGGCGCGCAGCAGCCCGAACACGAACAGCGACCACGCCGGCAGCGCAGTGACGAAGCGTGCCAGTGCCTGGGCCCAGCTCACCGGCCCGCCGTCGGCGCGTTGCAGGCGGATGCGCCACGCCCGCATGCCCGCGGTCTGGCCGCCGCGGGTCCAGAACCAGCCAAAGAAGGCGAAGGCGACGCCCAGGAAGTAGAGTGTGACCAGGGGATGGCCCGGGCGCACGGGCTCGCCGCCGGTGAGCGGCAGCAGCAGGGCCGCCGCCACCAGCCACAGGGCCAGCACCAGCAGGGCGTCGTAGATCACCGCCCCCAGCCGCCGCCACAGGCCGGCCGGCCGCAATGCGGATTCAGACATGGATCGCCGTCCACTGCATCGAACGATGATGGCCGCGTGCCCGCCGCCGTGTCAACGCATGCCCGATGCTGCATGCAAGGTTGGGGCCGGGGCCGTGGTTGCAATGCGGGGACGTGCACGGTATTAATGCCGCAAGGATGCCGCCGGCGAGGGCGGCATGCGGAGACAACAACAATCATGAGCATCATCTCTGAACTGGCCGCCGTGCCCGGCGTCATCGCTGCCGGCGAGTATTCCTACCGCGGCGATCGCTTCACCTTCGAGGGACAACTGGACGAGGACAAGGCCCGCATGGCCTCCATCATGTGCCGCGCCACCACCATGGCGGTGCACATGCAGGTGGACATGATGAAGGGCCTGGGCCGGGACTGCGGCTGCGCACCGGCACGCGGCTGGGTGGTGCGCGGGGCCCGGTTCTCGGTATGCGTCATCGCCAACGTGTTCTGCTTCGTCGACAACGAGGCGGCCTCGCTCAACGAGGTCCTGGAACTGATGCGGGACAGGGTGCCGCACCAGGAAGGGGAGCTGGTCTGACGCCGCCGGCGACACGAGGAAATCCACATGCCTGATCTCGACAGCCTGATGCAACTGGATGGGGCCATGGCCGCCTTCCGCTTTTCCGACAAGGGCGAGCTGCTGGAGCACCGCATCGCCCCCGGCAACGAGCTGACGCCGGACATCCTCGACCTGCTGTGCCACGTGTGCGTGGCCAACATGGCCATCGCCACCATGCAGGCCCGGGGCTGGGAGAAGATGACCGGCATGGGCGGGTTCTATCCCATCCAGGGGTTCTCCATGGTGGGGTTCGAGTGGACGGCCATCACGGGGGACGGCTGGGGCGTGGTGGTGCCCAACGCCCGGGCGGACTTCGAGGCGGCCTACGCCGCTCTCGGCCAGTAGGGCGGCGGGCCATGATCAAGCGCCTGCTGGCTCTCGACGGCGTGCTGGTGGTGTGCCAGTTCCGTGACGACGGCGCCCTGGTGGGCGGCTACGGCATGATGGACGAGGCGCAGATGGCGGGCCTGGCCAAGTTCGCCCACGATTACAAGCGCATGGTCCAGGGCAACGCCGACCAGCTCTCCATGTTCACCCAGATGCGCGGCTGGACGCCGCCGGGCGGCTGGCTGGTGCGGGGCCCGGCCCTGTCCGTGTGCAGCGTGGGCAACCTGGTGTGCGTGGTGGACAACGCCGAGGCCTCGCTCAACGAGGTCATGCAGCAGCTCGCCGAGGCCGCCCACTGGTAATCCGGCCCCGGCGCCTGCTGGTTCGGTCCCGGCGCATCCGGTAAGATCGCGGCCCTGACTTCCGTCCCGAGCCACCACCGGAATCCGCCCATGTTGCAGTTGCGAGGCGCGCGCGCCCTGTCGGACTTTCGCCGCGACAAGCTGCTGCAGCAGATGCAGGCCCGGGTGCCGGCGGTCACGGGCGTCGAGGCCGAGTTCTGGCACTTCGTGCGCCTGGACCGGGCCCTCACCGAGCCGGAACGGGTCCTGCTGGACGAGGTGCTCACCTACGGCCCGCCACCGGCGGACGTGCCCGCGGCGGCCGCCCGCCTGCTGGTGGTGCCGCGGCCGGGGACCATCTCGCCGTGGTCGTCCAAGGCCACCGACATCGCCCACAACTGCGGCCTCGAGGCCGTGGCCCGCATCGAGCGCGGCACCCTGTATCTGATCGGGGCGCGCGGCGCCCTGTCCGACCACGACCTGGCCCGGCTGCGCCCGCTGGTGCACGACCGCATGACCGAGGCGGTGCTGTCCGATCTCGACGAGGCCGAGGTCCTGTTCACCGAACACGAGCCGGCACCGCTGGGCACGGTGGACGTGCTGGGCGGCGGGCGCGAGGCCCTGGTGCGGGCCAACGCGGAGCTGGGCCTGGCCCTGGCCGAGGACGAGATCGACTACCTGGTGGACAGCTTCACCGGGCTGGGCCGCAACCCCACCGACGTGGAGCTCATGATGTTCGCCCAGGCCAACTCGGAGCACTGCCGGCACAAGATCTTCCGTGCCGCGTGGCGCATCGACGGCCGCGAGCAGGATCGCGCCCTGTTCGACATGATCCGGCATACCTATGAGCGCCACCCGGACGGCATCCTCTCGGCCTACCACGACAACGCCGCGGTCATCGAGGGGCCCGAGGGCATGCGCTTCTTCCCCGACCCGGTGAGCGGCGAATACCGCGCCCGGCGCGAGCCGGTGCACATCCTCATGAAGGTGGAGACCCACAACCACCCCACCGCCATCTCGCCGTTTCCCGGCGCCGCCACCGGGGCCGGCGGCGAGATCCGGGACGAGGCGGCCACCGGCCGCGGGGCCCGGGCCAAGGCCGGGCTGTGCGGGTTCTCGGTCTCCAACCTCCGCCTGCCCGGCTTCGTCCAGCCATGGGAGGTGGACCACGGCCGTCCGGCCCGCATCGACTCGGCCCTGGACATCATGCTGGAGGGGCCCATCGGTGCGGCGGCCTTCAACAACGAGTTCGGCCGGCCCAACATCTGCGGCTACTTCCGCACCTACGAGATGGAGGTCCCGGGGCCCACCGGGCGCGAGGTGCGCGGCTACCACAAGCCCATCATGCTCGCGGGCGGGGTGGGCAACGTGCGCGAGATGCACGTGACCAAGGGTGACATCCCGCCCGGGGCCCAGCTCATCGTGCTGGGCGGTCCCGCCATGCTCATCGGCCTGGGCGGCGGGGCCGCCTCCAGCATGAGCAGCGGCGAGAGCGAGGAGGACCTGGACTTCGCCTCGGTCCAGCGCGGCAACCCGGAGATGCAACGCCGCGCCCAGGAGGTCATCGATCGCTGCTGGCAGCTGGGCGAGGACAACCCCATCATCAGCATTCACGACGTGGGCGCGGGCGGCCTGTCCAATGCCTTTCCCGAGCTGGTGCACGACTCGGACCGCGGCGGCCGCTTCGAGCTGCGCGCGGTGCCCAGCGACGACCCCGGCATGTCCCCCATGGAGATCTGGTGCAACGAGGCGCAGGAGCGCTTCGTGCTGGCGGTGGCGCCCGAGGACCTGCCCCTGTTCAAGCGCATCTGCGAGCGCGAGCGCTGTCCCTATGCCATCGTGGGCGAGGCCACCGAGGATCCGCAGCTGGTGGTGGGCGATGGCTACTTCGACAACACCCCCATCGACATGCCGCTGGAGCTGCTCCTGGGCAAGCCGCCCAAGATGCTGCGCGACGTGCATCACCATCCGTTCCCCAAGCCCGAGCTGGATCTCGCCGGGCTGGACGTGCGCGAGGCCGCCTACCGGCTGCTGCGCCTGCCCACGGTGGCGGCCAAGCAGTTCCTCGTCACCATCGGCGACCGCAGTGTCACCGGGCTCGTGGCCCGCGATCAGCTCGTGGGGCCGTGGCAGGTGCCGGTGGCGGACGTGGGCGTGACGCTGACGGACTACCACGGTTACCGCGGCGAGGCCATGGCCGTGGGCGAGCGGACGCCGGTGGCGGTGCTGCACCATGCCGCCTCGGCGCGCATGGCGGTGGGAGAGGCCCTGACCAACCTCGCCGCGGCTCGCATCGACCGGTTGTCCGACGTGGTGCTGTCGGCCAACTGGATGGCGGCGGCCGGACATCCCGGCGAGGACGCGGGCCTGTACGACGCGGTGAAGGCGGTGGGCATGGAGCTGTGCCCGGCGCTGGGGCTGGCCATCCCGGTGGGCAAGGATTCCATGTCCATGAAGACGGTGTGGGAGCAGGACGGCGAGCGGCGCGAGGTGACTGCGCCGTTGTCCCTCATCGTCTCCGCCTTCGCTCCGGTACTGGACGCGCGCGCCACTCTCACGCCGCAGCTCAGGCGCGATGCCGGCGACACCGATCTGATCTTCATCGACCTGGGCAAGGGGCGCAACCGCCTGGGGGCCTCGTGCCTGGCCCAGGTCTACGGCCAGGCCGGCCACCACCCGGCGGACCTGGACGACCCCAACGCCGTGCGTGCCTTCTTCGATCTCATTCAGTCGCTCAACGCCGAGGGGCTGCTGCTGGCCTACCACGACCGCTCCGACGGCGGCCTGTTCGCCACCGTGTGCGAGATGGCCTTCGCCGGCCACACCGGCGTGCGGGTGGCCCTGGACGACCTGGGCGAGGACCCGGTGGCGGCGCTGTTCAGCGAGGAGCTGGGGGCCGTGATCCAGGTGCGCCACTGCGACACCGAGGACGTCATCGCCCGCTGCCGCGAGGCGGGGCTGGGCCATCACAGCCACGTCATCGGCACCCTGGCCGAGGACGATCGCATCGTGTTCACCTTCGATCACGCGCCGCTGCTGGACGAGGCCCGGGTCGACCTGCAGCGGGCCTGGTGGGAGACCACCTGGCGCATGCAGGCCCTGCGCGACAACCCCGAGTGCGCGCAGCAGGAGTACGACAGCCTGCTGGATGCGGACGACCCCGGCCTGCACGCTCACCTGACCTTCGACCCGGACGAGGACGTGGCCGCGCCCCTGGTGCGCACGGGGGCCCGGCCGCGCATCGCGGTGCTGCGCGAGCAGGGCGTCAACGGCCAGGTGGAGATGGCGGCGGCCTTCGCCCGGGCCGGCTTCACCCCGGTGGACGTGCACATGAGCGACATCCTGGCCGGGCGGGTGTCGCTGGGGGCCTTCCACGGCCTGGTCGCCTGCGGCGGCTTTTCCTACGGCGACGTGCTGGGTGCCGGCGGCGGCTGGGCCAAGTCCATCCTGTACAACCCCCGCGCGCGCGAGGAGTTCGAGGCCTTCTTCCACCGCGGCGACACCTTTGCCCTGGGCGTGTGCAACGGCTGCCAGATGATGGCCGCCCTGCGCGAACTCATTCCCGGCACCGATCACTGGCCGCTGTTCGTGCGCAACCGCTCCGAGCAGTTCGAGGCCCGGCTGGTGATGGTGGAGGTGCTGGACTCGCCCTCGCCGCTGTTCGACGGCATGGCCGGCTCGCGCCTGCCCGTGGTGGTGGCCCACGGCGAGGGCCGGGCCGAGTTCAGTGCCCGCGACGGCGCCGCGGCGGCGCTGGCGGCCCGGCAGGTGACCCTGCGCTACGTGGACCACCGCGGCGCGGTGACCGAGATCTATCCCTTCAATCCCAACGGCTCGCCGCTGGGCATCACCGGCCTCACCAGCACCGACGGCCGCTTCAACATCATGATGCCGCACCCGGAGCGCGTGTTCCGCACCGTGCAGCATTCCTGGCACCCGGATCAGTGGGGCGAGGACGGCCCCTGGCTGCGCCTGTTCCGCAACGCCCGCCGCTGGCTGGACTGAACGGCCGGCCGGCGCTCAAGCCGCGGCCGCGGCCGGTCGATAGCTGTTTCGTGGGGTGCGGGCGGAGTCCAGCGGCATGAAGGAGAGGGTCAAGGTCTTCGCCGAAGATCTCGCCCGCGGCATGTTCGTGTGCGAGCTGGACCGGCCGTGGCTGGAATCCCCCTTCCTGTTCCAGGGTTTCCGCATCGAGACCGACGACGAGCTGGCGCAGCTGCGCGAAACCTGCCAGTACGTGTTCGTGGACGTGGAGCAGTCCAGCGACGAGGTGGTGCCACGCCTGCTCCAGCGGGCGGGACCGTCTCCGCCGCCACGGGCACCCCGCCGCTCCGGTTCACCCGGGGACCGGAACGAGGGCCTGGATCGGGCCCAGTTTCACGCCGAGCTGAAGCGGGCGCGCGGCCGCTACGACGAGACCCGCGCCTTCATCGTCCGCGCCCTGGAGGACAGCCGCCTGGGCCGCACCGTGGACTCGCGCGAGGCCTGCCGGCTGGTGGGGGAGCTGGCCGAGAGCATCGTGCGCAACGCCAATGCGCTGGTCTGGCTCACCCATCTCAAGAGCCGCGATGAGTACACGGTGACCCACTGCATCAATGTGTGCATCCTGGCGCTGGCCTTTGGCCGCTTCCTCGGCCTCGAGCGGGGTGCCCTGGAGACCGTGGGTCTGGGCGCGCTGCTGCACGACCTGGGCAAGATGCGGATCCCGCCCGAGGTGCTGCACAAGCCGGGACGCCTCACCGCCGAGGAGTTCGATCTCATCAAGACCCACCCGGTGTGGGGCCACCAGATCCTGGCCGGGGCGCCCGGGCTGACGGGCGAGATCCTCGACATCGTCCGCCATCACCACGAGCGGCTGGATGGCCGCGGCTACCCCGACGGCCTGGCGGCGGAGCAGGTGGGGCTGTATACGCGCATCGTCTCCATCGTCGACATCTATGACGCCGTCACCTCGGACCGGGCGTACCGGGACGGGATCCCGCCCCACGAGGCGCTCAAGAACATCTATGACTGGGCGCCCGAGGGCCTCGACGAGGAACTGGTGGCGGCGTTCATCCGCTGTCTCGGCATCTATCCCATCGGCTCCCTGGTGGAGCTGGCCAGCGGCCACGTGGGCGTGGTGGTCCAGTCCAACCCGAAGCACCGCCTGCGGCCCGTGGTGCTGCTGGTGCTCAACCGGCGCAAGGAACCCTACGCCCGGCGCAAGCTCCTCAACCTGGCCTCGCCACGCTGGGAGGGCGAGGCGGAGCGGCCCGAGATCGGCCGCATCCTCGGCCGCGGCGCCTATGGCCTCGATGTGCGCCGCATCATCGAGGCCGAGTGCCGGCTGGCCTGATTCGGTCGTCGGCCCCGGCGTCCCGGCTCCCGGCCCCCAGCACCCAGCCCCCAGCACCCAGTCCCCAGCCCCCAGCCCCCAGCCCCCAGCACCCGTCATGTATACTGCCGCACCGCCATGACCGTCCCTGCACTGGAAATCGAGAACCTCACCAAGACCTACCGCAACGGGGTCCAGGCCCTGCGCGGGGTGGACCTGCGGGTGGAGGAGGGCGAGTTCTTCGCCCTGCTGGGGCCCAACGGGGCCGGCAAGTCCACCACCATCGGGATCATCTGCTCCCTGGTGCGCAAGTCCGGCGGCCGGGTGGCGGTGTTCGGCCACGACATCGACCGCGAGATGGAAGCGGCCAAGAGCTGCATCGGACTGGTGCCGCAGGAGTTCAACTTCAACCAGTTCGAGCCGGTGGAGGAGATCGTCATCAACCAGGCCGGCTATTACGGCATCCCCCGCCGCCGCGCCCGGCCCCGGGCCGAGGCCTGCCTGAGGCAGCTGGGGCTGTGGGACCAGCGGCGGGTGATGGCGCGCGAGCTGTCCGGCGGCCAGAAGCGGCGCCTCATGATCGCCCGCGCCCTGGTGCACGAACCACGCATGCTGATCCTGGACGAGCCCACCGCCGGGGTGGACATCGAGGTGCGCCGCTCCATGTGGGCCTTCCTGCGCGAGACCAACGCCCGCGGGACCACCATCATCCTCACCACCCACTACCTGGAGGAGGCCGAGGCCCTGTGCCGGCGGGTGGCCATCATCGATCACGGCCGCACCATCGAGAACAGCGCCATGCGCGACCTGCTCATGCAGCTCCACGTGGAGACCTTCATCCTCAACACCCGCGAGGCCCTGGCCGAGGTGCCGGCGGTGGAGGGCTACACGCTGCGCCGGGTGGACGAGCACACCCTGGAGGCCGATGTGGAGCGCGAACGCAGCGTCAACGGCCTGTTCGAACAGCTCAGCCGCCAGGGCGTGCACGTCCTCAGCATGCGCAACAAGAGCAACCGGCTGGAGGAACTGTTCCTGCGCCGCGTGGGGAGGGCGCAACCGTGACGCCGTCGCAGCAGGCCGCGGCCTTCCTCACCCTGCTCATCAAGGAGTGCCTGCGCTTCATCCGCATCTGGGTGCAGACGGTGCTGCCGGCGGCGGTGACCATGTCCCTCTATTTCGTGATCTTCGGCGGGCTCATCGGGTCACAGCTGGCCGATGTCAAGGGCCTGCGCTACATGGACTACATCGTGCCCGGCATCATTCTCATGGCGGTCATCAACAACGCCTACGCCAACGTGGTGTCCTCGTTCTTCAGTGCCAAGTTCCAGCGCCACATCGAGGAGATGCTGGTCTCGCCCATGCCCAACTGGCTCATCGTCGCCGGCTACACTGCCGGCGGCATGGCCCGCGGGCTGGTGGTGGGACTGGCGGTGACCGTGGTGGCGGCGTGGTTCACCGACCTCCAGGTGCACAGCTGGCCGGTGGTGGTCGCGGTGGTGCTGCTGACCACCATGCTGTTCGCCCTGGGCGGGCTCATCAACGCAGTGTTCGCCCGCAGCTTCGACGACATCTCCATCATTCCCACCTTCGTCCTCACTCCGCTGACCTATCTGGGCGGGGTGTTCTATTCCATCGACATGCTGCCCGGGTTCTGGCAGCAGGCCTCGCGCCTGAACCCGGTGCTGTACATGGTCAGCGCCTTCCGTTACGGCATGCAGGGGGTGGCCGACGTGCCGCTGGCGGTGTCCTTTGCCCTCATCATCGGCTTCGTGGTGATCCTGTTCGCCGCCGCCGTCTGGCTGCTGCACCGCGGGGTCGGCGTGCGCAGCTGACCCCGGCATGCCGGGCCGCCGCCGGGCATCAGTGCTTTCGTGCTAGCCGGTCCGGCTCTTGTCCGCCCCGGCCCGCGCTGGGCTATACTCGATTGAACTGGGTCCAGGGGTGGGGCCGGGATCGACGGGTGGCGGGACGAGGGAAAGCGTGCGCCGCCGCCAGGCGCGACGACAAGGGGGACCATGGCCCAGCGGGATGCCGCAGGCGGCGGGCCGGCCCGGCGGCGGGTGGCGAGCCTGCGCCGGCGCTATCTGGTCGTGGCCGGACTGCTCATCGTGGCAGTGGCGGTGTGCATCGGTGCCACCCAGTACTATCTGAGCCGGGTGGGCGAGGCCGGCTTTCGCCACATCGCCCAGCGGGCCGCGGTGACCCGCGAGCTGCTCCACGCCAAGAACGCCCTGGTCCAGGCCCGGGACCTGCTGGACCTCTACCTGCTCTCGCCCTCGGCCCGTTACCGCGAGGCCTTCCATGTCGCGCTCAACGATGCCGAGGCGGCGGTGGCCCGGCTGGCCGGCCTGGAGTGGGTGCACGAGATGGGCCTGGCCGACGCGGTGAGGGCCCTGGCGCCGCAACTGGCGAGCCTGCACCAGCGCGGCGATCAGCTCATGAGCGTGCGCCTCGATGCGGTGGCCATGTATCCCGCCATGCGCCTGGCCAACGGCCGCATGCTGGCCGCCAACCGGGCCATCGCCTCGGCCCTGGAGCTGGCCATCGTCGAGGCCCGCGAGGAGGACGACGGCGCCACCGAGACCCTGCTGGTGGAGACGCGCAACACCTGGAACCGGCTCATCAGTGCCTACCGCCTGTATCTCATCAACCGCCTGGGTTCGCTGTTCGAGGATGCCCTCCCCGGGCAGCTGGGCGACGTGGAGACTCTCTACGCCCAGCTCGACGGCCAGCTCCGGCGTCTGGCCGCGGTCCGGCGGGCCGGCCGCCTGGGCCTGCAGGGTGAGGAAAGCGTCGAGACCCTGCTGCGGCTGGCGCCGCAATGGTACCGGGACTACCAGGTGGTGGTGGGCATCAACAGCGGCGAGACCTGGCGCGGGGACGTTCCGCTCATTCGCGACATCATTCAGCCCGGTTTCCGCCACCTGCGCGAGCACCTGGGACGGCTGGACCGCCGGCTCAGCGAACATGCCCAGGCGGACGTGGTCGCCCAGCAGCAGGCAGTGCAGCTCAGCGGCTACGTGTTGTGGCTGCTGGCCGCCTTCATCGCCCTGGTGGTGGCCGGGGGGTACCGGACGTTTTCCCGCCGTCTGCTGGCGCCGGTGGCCCAGGTGGTGCGCCAGCTTCACGCCGAGGCCGGCGGTCGCGGCGGCGGGGCCCTGCCGCCCGCGGACACGGCGGAGGTGCAGGCCCTGGTGAGCGCCTTTGCCCAGATGCGCGACCAGGTGCACCGCCGGCAGCGGGCGCTGGAGTACCAGGCCCTGCACGACGATCTCACCGGGCTGCCCAACCGCACCCTGCTCCAGGACCGGCTGCAGCGGGCGATGCTGGCGGCCCACCGCGATGGCACCGGCCTGGCCCTGGTCCTGCTGGATCTCAACCGGTTCAAGGAGATCAACGACACCCTGGGCCACCAGGCGGGGGATCGCCTGCTGCAGCAGGTGGCCGCGCGCCTGGCCGGAACCCTGCGCGAGAGCGATACCGTGGCCCGGCTGGGGGGCGACGAGTTCGCCATGGTCCTGCCGGAGATCCGGCGCGAAGGTGTGGAAGCGGTGGCGCGCAAGATGCTGGAGGCGCTGGAGGAGGTGTACGCGGTGGAGGACCACCGTCTCTATATCGGCGCCAGCCTGGGCATCGCCCTGTATCCGGAGCACGGTACCACCACCGAGGAACTCATGCGCCATGCCGACGTGGCCATGTACCTGGCCAAGCGCTCCAACAGCGGCGTCGCCGTGTACGAGGCCGAGCGCGACCGGCACAGCGTGGGCCAGCTGGCCCTGCTGTCGTCACTGCGCCGCGCGCTGGAAAGCGGGCAGATGGAACTCCACTACCAGCCCAAGGTGGCCGCGGGCGGCGGCACGCTGATGGGGTTCGAGGCGCTGCTGCGCTGGCACCATCCCGACCGGGGCCTGGTGCCGCCGGACGAGTTCATTCCACTGGCGGAGCAGACCGGACTCATTCGCAAGCTGTCGCGCTGGGTGGTGGACCGGGCCCTGGAGCAGTCCCGCCGCTGGCAACGGGCGGGCACGCCGGTGCCGGTGGCGGTCAACCTGTCGGTGTGGGATCTCCAGGATGCCGACTTTCCCGCCTGGGTCGAGGAGCGGCTCCGGCACTGGGATGTCGGTGCCGGGCACCTGGAGCTGGAGATCACGGAAAGCGCCATGATGCTGGAGCCCGAGCGGGCCCACGAGGTGGTGGCGGCCCTGGCGGGCCTGGGCCTGCGGGTCTCCATCGACGACTACGGGGCCGGTTTTTCCTCCCTGGCCTACCTCAAGCGCCTGCGCCTGGCGGCGCTCAAGATCGACAAGTCCTTCGTGCTGGACATGCTCTCCAACGAAAACGACGCCATCATCGTGCGTTCCACCATCGACCTGGCCCACAACCTGGGGCTCAAGGTGGTGGCCGAGGGTGTGGAGGACGGCGAGACCGCGGCCCTGCTGGAGGCGCTGGGCTGCGACCTGTTGCAAGGTTTCTACATCGCGCGGCCGGCCGCCGCCACCGAGGTGGAGGCGTGGATGGCGGCGCGCCCGGCCAGGGCGACCAACGCCTGAACCGCCGTTCCCGCGCCCCCCGGCACCGGCGGGGGCGGGCGGCTTCAGCGCCGGCCGCCGCCGCCGATGGAGGCCAGCAGGGCGTCCAGCATCCGGTCGGGCAGAACCCGGCGCAGGCGGGCCAGCAGGTGGGTGGGCACGGTGACGTAGTAGCGGGTGCGCGGGCGGCGGCTCTCCAGGGCATGGATCACCTTGCGCAGCACGGCCTCCGGCGGCAGGGTGAAGGGGGCGGCGTCGCCCTCGTGCGCCAGCCGTTCCGCGACTCCGGCATAGTGGTCGCGGAACGGGCTGCTGGCGACGTCGATGTTGCGGCGGAAGTGCTCCATGGCGTTGGCCCGGAAGCGGCTGCGGATGGGGCCCGGCTCGATGAGGCTGACATGGATGCCGGTGCCGCGCAGCTCCAGGCGCAGGGTGTCGGTGAGTCCCTCGAGGGCGAACTTGGAGGCGTTGTAGGCGCCGCGGAAGGGCAGGGCCACCAGGCCGAGGATGGAGCTGTTCTGGACGATGCGCCCGTGGCCCTGGCGCCGCATCACCGGCAGCACCCGGTTGGTGAGGTCCACCCAGCCGAACAGGTTGGTCTCGAACTGCGCCCGCAGGACCTCCCGGCGCAGGTCCTCCACCGCACCGGGCTGGCCGTAGGCGCCGTTGTTGAACAGGGCGTCCAGGCGCCCGCCGGTGCGCACGAGCACCGCCTCCACCGCGGCGGCGACGGAGTCGGGGTCGTCGAGATCCAGGCACAGGCTCTCCAGCCCCGGCTGTTGCAGGGCATTGAGCCGCTCCACGTCGGCGGCGCGGCGCGCGGTGGCGAACACGCGCCAGCCGCGCCCGGCCAGGCCGCGTGCCACGCATTCCCCGATGCCCGACGAGCAGCCGGTGACGAGGACGCTGCGCCGGCCGTCCGTACTCATGCCAGCAGCACGGCCACGATGCCGGTGATGAAAATGCCGTCGAAGGTGCCGGCGCCCCCGATGGAGGCCACCGGCGTGCCCATGCGGCGGATGTCCTTGAGCCGCAGCAGGTCGGCGCCGATGAGCACGCCCAGGGTGCCGCTGATATAGGCCAGCGGTGCGCTGGCCTCGGGGGCCAGCAGCAGCGCCGTCAGGGCCGCGGTGACGGGGGCGATGAGCACGGGCATGCCGATGCCCACGCCGGGCACCGGGCGGCTGAAGGCATAGCTCACCCCGCCGACGATGGTGATGCCGGTGATCACCGTGGCCGCCGGCAGTGGGGCGTGGTGGAGCAGGAACAGGGAAAACAGCACCGGGGCCAGCCCGCCGCCCACGTTGATGGCGATGACGGTGCGGCCCTGGAAGGGCCGCCGCGGTGGTGGCAGCAGGCCGCGGTAGGGCAGGGGGACCGGCGGCGGTGCCGGCGGCGCCTCGGCCTCCACCGAAAACAGCGGGACGTTGATGAGGCTGCCCACGAGGAACACCAGCAGCAGGAGTGCGGCACTGCCCGGCGACAGCCCCAGCTTGTCCAGCACGATGGTGATGACCCCGAGCTGGATGAAGGTCACCAGCAGGATCAGCCCCAGCAGGAGCAGCAGCAGCGTGAACAGTGACGGCAACGGACGCATGGCCGTGGGGAATGATGAGACAGGTGCCGATTCAATAGGTGAGGGTCAGGACCCCGTCCTCGATGGCGGCGCCGATGAAGGCGGCTCCCCCGCGCACGCCGTCCAGCTCCGGAATGGCGGTGTCCGCGGTGATGCCGTTTTCCTCCATGGCGCCGCCGCACAGGTAGAAGCGGGCGCCGGCCTGGTGGGCGTCCTGCATGAAGGCATAGAGCGACTTGCTGCGATCGCGGCCGGGGAACAGGTTCTCGGCCACGCCCTTGCGCAGCAGGGCCGCGGTGCGCGAGGCGAAGTAGATCTCCACCTCCAGGTCCATGGCCGCGGCCACCGTGGCCTGGAAGAAGGGCGCCCCCAGGGTGGCCGGCACCTCGGGGCTGGCGTTGAGCAGCATGATGACGACTTTGTGGGCCATGGGTGACTTGCGGCGCCGGGTGGCGGCTATTCTCGCACAGGGGCAAGGGCGGTGCACGGTGCGCCGTGGAACCTGTCCCGGGATCATCCGCGGCGCCGCATCGCCGGCCCGTACAATGGGGACTGTGCCGAGCGGCGCGAAGCCCACCGTGACGCCGAGGACACCTTCGGCCTTGGATAGGCGCCGGGTGTCCCCATTTTAGGCCGAGGCGGCCGCAGGCCGGACGGGGTGGGCTATAATGCGCCGTCCCGGCCGTTGCGGCCCGCGGACAGGAATTCACTGGCAGACGCGCGAGGTTGAGCGATGCCCATATATGAATATGCATGCGACGCTTGTGGGCACACTCTGGAGGCCCTGCAGAAGCTGTCGGACGACCCCCTCACCGACTGCCCGTCGTGCAATGCCCCGGCCCTGCGCAAGCTGGTGTCGGCGGCGGCCTTTCGCCTCAAGGGCAGCGGCTGGTACGAGACCGACTTCAAGTCGGGCAACAAGCGCAACGTGGCCGATTCCGGCGACGGCGGCGCCAAGTCCGAGACCAGGAAATCCGGTGACGGCGGCGGCTGCGGCGGTGGCGCCTGCGGCTGCAAGTCCGGCTGAAGACCCTCCCGCTCCCCCCGGCAAGTTGCGCCGGGGGGCGCCCTTCCGTAAGATTGCCGCCTTCGACCGCGGCAGACGGATTCCGGCCCAGCCATGCGCACCCACTACTGCGGGGAGCTTCGCCCCGACCACATCGACGAGGAGACGACCCTCTGTGGCTGGGTGCACCGCCGGCGCGATCACGGCGGGGTGATCTTCATCGACCTGCGCGATCGCAGCGGGCTGGTGCAGGTGGTCTACGACCCCGACCGGCCCGAGGTCTTCGCCGAGGCCGAGCGGGTGCGGTCGGAGTACGTGCTGCAGGTGCGCGGCCGCGTGCGCCGGCGGCCGGCCGGCACCGAGAACCCGGACCTGCCCACGGGCGAGGTGGAGGTTCTGGGCCACGATCTGGTGGTGCTCAACCGGGCCGAGACCCCGCCGTTCCAGCTCGACGACGACTCGGTGTCCGAGGAGCACCGCCTGCGCTTCCGCTACATCGACCTGCGCCGGCCCGAGATGTACCGGCGCCTGGCCCTGCGCTCGGCCATCACCCGCGAGTTGCGCCGGTTCCTCGACGATCACGGCTTCATCGACATCGAGACCCCCATGCTCACCAAGGCCACGCCCGAGGGGGCGCGCGACTACCTGGTGCCCAGCCGCACCCATCCCGGCAGCTTTTTCGCCCTGCCGCAGTCGCCGCAGCTGTTCAAGCAGCTGCTCATGATGTCCGGGGTGGATCGCTACTACCAGATCGTGCGCTGCTTCCGCGACGAGGACCTGCGCGCGGATCGCCAGCCCGAGTTCACCCAGCTGGACATCGAGACCTCGTTCATGGACGAGGACGCCATCATGGCCCTGATGGAAGCCATGCTGCGCCAGGTCTTCGCCCGGGTGCTGGAGGTGGCGCTGCCCGATCCCTTCCCGCGCATGACCCACGAGGAGGCCCTGCGCCGCTACGGAACCGACAAGCCCGACCTGCGCATTCCGCTGGAGCTGGTGGACGTGGCCGACCTGGTGCGCGATGCCGATTTCAAGGTCTTCGCCGGACCGGCCGCCGACCCCGCCGGGCGGGTGGCGGCGCTGCGCCTGCCGGGCGGCGGCAGCCTGACGCGCAAGGAGATCGATGACTACACCGCCTTCGTCGGCGTCTACGGGGCCAGGGGCCTGGCCTATATCAAGGTCAACGACGTGGCGGCGGGCCGGGAGGGACTGCAGTCACCCATCCTCAAGTTCCTGCCCGATGCGGCCGTCGACGGCATCCTCCAGCGCACCGGCGCCGCCGACGGCGACCTCATCTTCTTCGGTGCCGACAAGGCGCGGGTGGTCAACGAGGCCCTGGGCGCGCTGCGGGTGCGCCTGGGCCACGACCGCGGCCTGCTGGAGCCCGGCTGGCGTCCCTTGTGGGTGGTGGATTTTCCCATGTTCGAGTGGGACGAGGAGGGCAGGCGCTGGGTGGCCCTGCATCACCCCTTCACCTCGCCCCGGGAGGAGGACCTGGAGCTCCTGCACACCGATCCCGGCCGCTGCCGCTCGCGGGCCTACGACCTGGTGCTCAACGGCACCGAGGTGGGGGGCGGGTCCATGCGCATCTACCGCAAGGAGGTGCAGCAGGAGGTGTTCCACCAGCTGGGCATCGATCGCGAGGAGGCGGTGGAGAAGTTCGGCTTCCTGCTGGATGCCCTCAAGTACGGCTGCCCGCCCCACGGCGGCATCGCCTTCGGCCTCGATCGCCTGGTGATGCTCATGACCGGCGCCGCCTCCATCCGCGAGGTCATGGCCTTTCCCAAGACCCAGACCGCCGCCTGCCTGCTCACCCGCGCCCCGGCGCCGGTGAGCGAGACCCAGCTGCGCGAGCTGCACATCCGCCTGCGGCCGCCGCCCAAGGATTCCGCCAGGGGTTGAGCCCGGCTCATGTCGGGGCCCCTTGCAGCCGATATAGGGGCCTGAAAGCGACAAGGCTTGCCCCCGGGGGAGGCGGCCGGTAACATCCTAGGTTTCTGATTTCACGGAACTTTTGTCCGGGGCAGCGCCCCGGTGGCGACCGGGGCGGCGGCACGCGAGTGAGACAATACTGGAAATCGGACTGGTTCATCGGTCTGCTGGTGGCCCTGGCGTTCCTCGCCCTGTCCGCCGCCGGCGGACTGGAGACCCTGGAGTGGAAGGTCTACGACCTCGGAGTACGCTTCTCCTCGGCCCGTCCGGCCAGCACCGAGGTGGTGGTGGTGGCGGTGGACGATTCCTCGCTCCAGGCCCTGGGGGCCTGGCCCTGGCCCCGGGACATGCTGGCCCGGGTGGTGGCCCGGATCAGCGCCGCCCGGCCCCGGGCCATCGGCCTGGCCCTGCCCCTGGACACCCGCCAGAGCACCCGCGGGCTGGAGTACATCAAGGCCCTGCGCGAGGTGTTCCGCCGCAACTGGGGGGCCACCGGGGACTCCATCAAGCGCCTCCTGCGCCAGGCCGAGACCGGCCTGGACACCGACCGGGTGCTGGCCGAGGCCCTGCAACGGGCCCGCGGCGTGGTGCTGGCGCTGCCCTACCGCAGCGGTGAGGCGGCCACGGGCGGGACCCCGGTGGAGCTGGGCCCGGAGGTGGGCGCCCGCCTGCTCCACAACGTGACCGGCGAAACGGACGGTGGCTGGTGGCGGCGGCTGCGCGGCATGGGCGTGCCCGAGGCGACGGTGGTCTATCCGCCCCTGCCCGAGTTCGCGCGCCACAGCCGGGCCGTGGGGCATTTTCCCGCCTTCGCCGACAGCCGGCCCAACGCCCGCTACGAACCCCTGGTGCTGCGCTACGGGGAGCACTACATCCCGTCCTTTTCCCTCGTGCTGGCGGCCCTGGCCCAGGGGCTGAAGCCCTCCGACCTCAAGGTGGACCTGGAGCGGGGCGTGGCGACCCTGGGCCGCACGGCACTGCCCAGCGACGGCCGCCTGCGGGTCTACCCCTATTTCTACTCGCGGCGCGAGGGCCGGGCCGCCTTCGCCCAGTATTCCATCCGCGACGTGTTCCGGCGCAAGGTGCCGGCCCGGGCCTTCCGCGGCAAGACCGTGATCATCGGCCTGGTGGCCAGCCAGCAGGTGATCCCGCTGGAGACCCCGGTGGGGCGCCAGCCGCCGGTGCTGGTGGCGGCGCACACGGTCTCGGCCCTGCTCAACGGGGACCTCTACCGGCTGCCGCCCTGGGCCGGGGGCCTGCGCCTGGGCCTGCTGGCCGTGGTGGCGCTGTACCTCATGTTCGCCCTGCCGCGGTTCCGCATCGGCACCGGGCTGGCGCTGTCCATGCTGCTGCTGTTCGCGCTGCTCAACGTCCATTTCATTCTCATGATCTCCCAGTCCCTGTGGCTGCCGCTGGCGCTGCCCATGCTGGCGCTGGTGGTGGGGCACGGCGTGCTCGGGGCCAAGCACCTGCTGGAGGAACGCCTGGGGCGGGTGCGCTCGGAGCTGTCCGAGGCCAACCGCATGCTGGGCCTGTCGTTCCAGAGCCAGGGCCAGCTCGACATGGCCTTCGACAAGTACCGCCAGTGCATCGTGGACGAGCCGCTGCTGGACCAGCTCTACAACCTGGGCCTGGACTACGAGCGCAAGCGCCAGTTCAACAAGGCCGAGTCGGTGTTCAAGTACATCCTCAGCCACCGCGAGAAGTTCCGCGACGTGCAGGAGCGCCTGTACCGCAACAAGGAGATCTCCCAGGCCTTCGCCCTCGGGACCTCCAGCGCCGGCAACGGCAACAGCACCCTGATCCTCCACACCACCGGCATCCAGAAGCCCATGCTGGGCCGCTACCAGATCGAAAAGGAGCTGGGCCGCGGCGCCATGGGCATGGTCTACCTGGGCCAGGATCCCAAGATCGGCCGCACCGTGGCCATCAAGACCATGAGCCTGTCGCAGGAGTTCGAGGGCGAGAAGCTGGACGACGTGCGCAAGCGTTTCTTCCGCGAGGCCGAGACCGCGGGCCGGCTCAACCATCCCAACATCGTCACCATCTACGACGTGGGCGAGGACCAGGAGCTGGCCTATATCGCCATGGACTACCTCAAGGGCGAGTCGCTGCTCGCCTACTGCAAGCCGGACAAGCTGCTGCCCGCGCCGGAGGTCTTCGACCTCATGATCCAGGTGGCCGAGGCCCTGGACTACGCCCACAGCCAGAACGTGGTCCACCGCGACATCAAGCCCGCCAACATCATGTATGACCGCGAATCGGGCAGTCTCAAGGTGACCGACTTCGGCGTCGCCTGCCTCACCGATGCCAGCAAGACCAAGACCGGCACCATCCTGGGCAGCCCCTCGTACATGTCGCCCGAGCAGCTGGCGGGGAAGAAGGTGGACGGGCGCTCGGATCTGTTCTCCCTGACCATTACCTTCTATCAGCTGCTGACCGGCGAGCTGCCCTTCATCGGTGAATCGCTGGCCAGCCTGATGTACAAGATCGCGAACGAGAAGCACCCGGACGTGCGCATGTTCAGGCCCGACCTGCCGTCCTGCGTGAGCAAGATCATCAACAAGGGGCTGCACAAGGATGTCGAGCGGCGGTTCCAGTCGGGACAGCAGATGGCCAATGCGCTACGGCGCTGCCGCGAGCGCCTGGAGTGACGTGAACCGGAACCGACGATGAAGCGGGGAACATGATTTTGAAGGCAGCCTTTCACGGTCTCACGGACGTGGGCCTCATGCGCGAGCACAACGAGGACAGCATCCTGTGGGACACCGACCTGGGGATGGCCCTGCTGGCCGACGGCATGGGTGGCCACAATGCCGGCGAGGTGGCCTCGGCCATGGCAGTGGAGCAGGTCCGGGCGGCCCTGCGCGAGGCCTTCCTCGCCCGCGACTGTGAGGAGAAGGCCGACTGCAGCGAGGTGGTGCGCCAGGCCATCCACACCGCCAACCAGCGCATCTGGGACGCCTCGCAGGAGAATACCGAGTGCGCCGGCATGGGAACCACCCTGGTGCTGGCCCTGCTGCACGACGGCGACATGGTCACCGCCCACGTGGGGGATTCCCGTATCTACCGCCTGCGTGACGGCGTGCTGGAGCAGATCACCTCCGACCACTCGCTGGTCCAGGAGCTGGTGGACAACGGTTACCTCAGCCAGGAGGAGGCGAAGCTGTCGGTGAGCCGCAACCTCATCACCCGGGCCCTGGGCATCGGGGCCGAGGTGGAGGTGGAGGTGAGCCAGGAACCGGCCCAGCCCGGCGACCTCTACCTGTTGTGCTCCGACGGGCTGTCGGACATGGTCACCGACTCCGAGATGGGGGCCATCCTGCAGGAGCCGGATCCGGACCTGGACGAGACCGCCCGGCGCCTGGTGGACCTGGCCAACCGCAAGGGCGGAAACGACAATATTTCCGTGATCCTCATGACGGTCCGGGAGGCCTTCTCGGATGACAAGGGATTGACCGATTCGGTAGGATAGACCCATGGCGAAGCTGATTCTGGTGCACGAGGGGGCGGTGATCCGCGAGTATCCGCTGGACAAGGAGCGGGTCACCATCGGCCGCAAGCCCTCCAACGACATCCAGCTGGACGACCCCACGGTCAGCGGCCAGCACGCGGTGGTGCTGACGCTCCAGAACGTCTATGTCGAGGACCTGGGCAGCACCAACGGCACCCTGCTCAACGGCAAGCGCATCAACAAGCAGATGCTCAAGCACGGGGACGTGGTGCGCATCGGCCGCCACGAGTTCCGGTTCGTGGACGAGCGCGCGGCCGACTTCGACAAGACCATCGTCATCTCGCCCGGCGCCGTCCCGCCGCCCCCGCCGCGGCCGGCGGCCGGTCCCGGCGTCACCCGGCCGGAAGGGGCGGCCCCGCCGCCGGCCCAGCCCGCCAGGGGCCGCAGCGCCATGGTCAAGGTCATCAGCGGTCCCAAGACGGGGCAGAACATCGTTCTCAACAAGCCCTATACCACGCTGGGCTCACCCGGGGTGCAGGTGGCGGTCATCGCCCGGCGCGGGACCTCCTATTATCTGATGCCCATGGGCGGCATCGGGCAGCAGGACAACCCGCCGCGTCTCAACGACAAGGCGGTGGGGGCCCAGAGCCTGCCGCTCAAGGAGGGCGACGTCATCGAGGTGGCGGGCAGCAAGCTCCAGTTCACCCTCAACGGCTGAGGGCGGGGCCATGGCGCGTCTCGTGCTCAGCCACGCCGGGGTGGTCCTCAAGACCTACGAGCTGGAGAAGGAATCCACCAGCATCGGCCGCCGCAGCGGGGCCGACATCCAGCTCGACGACGCCGTGGTGAGCAGCCAGCACGCCCGCGTGTTCCGCGTGCCCAGCGATTACCTGGAAGGTCACTACGATTACTGGATCGAGGACCTGGGCAGCACCAACGGCACCGTGGTCAACGACAAGAAGATCACCCAGCCGGTGATGTTGAAGAACGGTGACACCGTGCGCATCGGCCGCCACCGGTTCACCTTCGACTCGGGGCAGGGCACCGGCCACGAGCAGACCGCCATCTACCTCCCCGACAGCGATTGAGGGGCCGCCCCGCGGCCGTTGCAGGCAGACGTTCCAACCCCGCAGGACTTTCGGAGCAGGTTCCAGTCATGGCAGGACACAGCAAGTGGGCCAACATCCAGCACCGCAAGAAGGCGCAGGACGCCAAGCGCGGCAAGCTGTTCACCAAGCTCATCCGCGAGATCACCGTGGCCGCCCGCCTCGGCGGCGGTGATCCGGCGGCCAACCCGCGCCTGCGTGCCGCCATCGACGCAGCGCTGTCGGCCAACATGGCCAAGGACACCATCGAGCGCGCGGTCAAGCGCGGCAGCGGCGAGCTGGAGGCCGATGCCTACGAGGAGGTGCGCTACGAGGGCTACGGTCCCAACGGCGTCGCCATCATGGTGGACTGCCTCACCGACAACCGCAACCGCACCGTGGCCGAGGTGCGCCACGCCTTCAGCAAGCACGGCGGCAACCTGGGCACCGACGGCTCGGTGGCCTACCTGTTCACCAAGCAGGGCGTGCTCAGCTACCCCCCGGGCACCGACGAGGACCGCCTCATGGAGGTGGCGCTGGAGGCCGGGGCCGAGGACGTGGTCACCAACGACGACGGCAGCGTGGACGTCATCACCACGCCCGAGGACTTCATGAACGTCAAGGAGGCCATGATCGCCGCCGGGCTGGAGCCGGCCCACGCCGAGGTCACCATGCAGCCGTCCACCAGCGTGGAGCTGGACCTGGAGGACGCGGAGAAGGTGATGAAGCTGGTGGACGCGCTGGAGGACCTGGACGACGTCCAGCACGTCTACACCAACGCCGATTTCAGCGAGGAAGTCGCCGCGCAGCTCTGACAGCAGATTTCGGATGTCAGATTTCGGGTGCCAGTTTTCGGGCGGTGAGGGATAATGACCCGGCCGGGCCGCCGCCGGCATCCGACCGTTGACCTCTGAGATCTGAACATGATCCGCATCCTCGGCATCGATCCCGGCTCCCAGGTCACCGGCTACGGTCTCATCGATGCCGGACGGGGGCAGGCGGTGTGCGTGACCTTCGGCTGCATCCGGCCCCGGGGTGGAACCCTGGCCGAGCGCCTGCACGGGATCCAGGCGGCGCTGGAAGCACTGGTGGACGAACACCGGCCACAGGAGGCCGCGGTGGAGCGGGTCTACGTGCACCGCAACGTGGAATCGGCACTCAAGCTGGGCCAGGCCCGGGGGGCCGCCCTGGCGGCGGTGGCCGGGTGCGGCCTGCCGGTGCACGAGTACACCCCGGCCCAGATCAAGCAGGCCGTCACCGGCCGTGGCAACGCGGCCAAGGTGCAGGTCCAGCACATGGTGAAGGCCCTGCTGGGGCTGCATCGCTCGCCGGCGGCCGACGCCGCCGATGCCCTGGCCATGGCCCTGTGCCACGGCCACCTGCGCGAGACCCTGGCCCGGTTGCCGGCCGGCACGCGCCGCGGCCGTGCCCGCGGGCGCCGGCGCTGAGGGGGCGGATGTGATCGGGCGCCTGCGCGGCATCCTGCTGGAGAAGCACCCTCCCCGGCTGCTGGTGGAGGCCGGGGGAGTGGGGTACGAGCTGGAGGCGCCCATGTCCACCTTCTACCGGCTGCCGGCCACGGGCAGCGAGGTGGTGCTGCACACCCACCTGGTGGTGCGGGACGACGCCCACCTGCTGTTTGCCTTTGCCAGCGAGGCCGAGCGCAGCCTGTTCCGCAGCCTCATCCGGGTCAACGGCGTGGGGGCCAGGCTGGCGCTCACCATCCTGTCCGGCATGGAGGCCGGCGACTTCGCCCGTTGCGTGCAGGAGGGCGATGCCGCGGCGCTCACCCGGCTGCCCGGCGTGGGCAAGAAGACCGCCGAGCGGCTGGTGGTGGAGATGCGCGACCGGCTGGACGACTGGCAGCCGGTGCCCGCGGCCGCCGCCGCCGCCGGGCCGGTCCCGGCCGCCGCCCCGGACCCGGAGCGCGAGGCGGTCGATGCCCTGGTGGCCCTGGGCTACCGGCCGGCCGAGGCCGCGCGCATGGTCTCGCGGCTGGACATCGAGGGGATGGCCAGCGAAGATATCATCCGTGCGGCATTGAAGGCCTCGCTCAAGGGCTGAGGTCCCGCCGGCGGGGGAGGAGCGGGTGGCCACGGCAGACCAGGAACGCGTGATCACGGCCCGGGCGCTGCCCGAGGAGGACGCCCTGGAGCGTGCCATCCGGCCCCGGCGCCTGGCCGACTACGTGGGCCAGCCCGCGGTGCGCGAGCAGATGGAGATCTTCATCAGCGCCGCCCGCGCCCGCGGCGAGGCCCTGGACCACGTGCTGGTGTTCGGCCCCCCGGGGCTGGGCAAGACCACCCTGTCCCACATCATCGCCAACGAGCTGGGCGTGGGGCTGCGCCACACCTCGGGCCCGGTGCTGGAGCGGCCCGGCGACCTGGCCGCACTGCTCACCAACCTGGAGCCTCACGACGTGCTGTTCGTGGACGAGATCCACCGCCTGTCGCCGGTGGTGGAGGAGATCCTCTACCCCGCCATGGAGGACTTCCAGCTCGACATCATGATCGGCGAGGGCCCGGCGGCGCGCTCCATCCGTCTCGACCTGCCCCCCTTCACCCTGGTGGGGGCCACCACCCGGGCCGGGCTGCTCACCTCGCCACTGCGCGACCGCTTCGGCATCGTCCAGCGCCTGGAGTTCTACAGCGTGGCCGAGCTCAGCACCATCGTGCAGCGCTCGGCGGGCATCCTCGGGGTGGAGATGGAGGCCGAGGGCGCGGCCGAGATCGCCCGCCGCTCGCGCGGCACGCCGCGCATCGCCAACCGCCTGCTGCGCCGGGTGCGCGACTATGCCCAGGTCAGGGGGGACGGGCGCATCGACGCCGCCACCGCGCGCCAGGCCCTGGAGATGCTGGATGTGGACGCCCAGGGTTTCGACGTCATGGACCGGCGCCTGCTGCGCACCATCATCGACAAGTTCGACGGCGGCCCGGTGGGCGTGGACAGCCTGGCCGCGGCCATCGGCGAGGAACGCGACACCATCGAGGACGTGCTGGAGCCGTTTCTCATCCAGCAGGGCTTCATCATGCGCACCCCCCGCGGCCGGGTGGCCACGCGCCATGCCTACGCCCACTTCGGTCTCACGCCCCCCTCGCAGGCCCCGGGGGCGACGGCGGACCTGTTCGAGGAATAGAACCGGTTCCGGTGCGGCGCGGATTCACGGCGCAGCCCGCACCCCATTTCGGAACCGGTTCCTGAGTCCGCCCCGAGCCCGCCACCATTCGCCACCTTTGGGTTTCGCCGGGCCATTTCGCGGCCTCATCCTCCCGGCCATGGACAGGTTCTATAGAACCTATCTCAGAATTCCGCGCGTGTCGCGTTGTGAGTCCACGGCCGCGCCGGCAAGGCGCGCCGCGCAGCACAGTACTCGTTGTACGGGCCAGCGGTGCAACGCCGCCGGCGTGGGCGTGGCTCGCAACCCCTTGGGGCGCCGGCGATTTTCTCCCGGGTCTCCGCCGTGGCGAAACCTGCCGGTATTGTCTCCAGCCAGACCACGTTCGTGGCGCTCTCCGAAAATCGCCAGGCGCGCGGCCGTGGGGAATTTTGAGATAGGTTCTATAATGGTGCGGATTCGACAGCGCCACGGGGTGGGCATGAGCGAAAGCGTGAAGCCGTTCCTATGGGAGGTGCGGGTATATTACGAAGATACGGACGCCGGCGGGGTGGTGTACTACGCCAACTACCTGCGGTTCATGGAACGGGCCCGTACCGAGTGGCTGCGCCAGCTCGGCTTCGAACAGGATGAACTCATCGAAAAGACCGCGGTCCTATTTGCCGTGCGCTCGGCCCGCCTGGAGTTTCTCCGCCCCGCGCATTTCAACCAGTTGCTGCAGGTGAGCGTGGAGCCGGTCCGGGTGGGGCGGGCCAGCATGACGTTCCGCCAGCAGGTGCGCGTGGCCGGGACCGACACCGTCTGCTGCGAAGGGGAGGTGCGCGTCGCCAGCCTCGATGCACGGACGCTGCGGCCGCGCCCCATCCCCCGGTTCGTGCACGAGCGCCTGCCGGCCGCCCATGAGGAAAACTAAGGAGAAGCGGTGACTGCGGATCTCTCGGTATTCAATCTCATCCTGCACGCCAGCCTGGTGGTGCAGATCGTGATGGTCCTGCTGCTGGTGGCCTCGGTCCTCTCCTGGACCGCCATCGGCGCCAAGTGGTCCACCCTGCGGCGGGCCCGGGCCGAGGCGGACGACTTCGAGCGCCGCTTCTGGTCGGGCGCCGAGCTGGGCGAGCTGTACAAGAAGATCAGCGGCCGCGGCCGGCGCCTGGGCGGCATGGAGGTGATCTTCGAGGCGGGCTTCCGCGAGTTCGCGCGCCTGCGCCAGAAGGCCGGGATGGCGGCGGAGACGGTGCTGGCCGGGGCCCAGCGCGCCATGCGCGTGGCGCTCAACCGCGAGGTGGACGGCCTGGAGACCCACCTGTCCTTTCTCGCCACGGTGGGATCCACCAGCCCCTACGTGGGGCTGTTCGGCACCGTGTGGGGCATCATGAACTCGTTCCTGGCCCTGGGCGGCAAGGACCACGTCACCATCGCCACCGTGGCGCCGGGCATCGCCGAGGCGCTCATTGCCACCGCCATGGGGCTGTTCGCCGCGATACCCGCGGTCATCGCCTACAACCGGTTCTCCAGCGAGGTGGACCGGCTGGTGGGGCGCTACGACACCTTCGTGGAGGAGTTTTCCTCCATCCTGCAGCGCCAGGCCCAGTGAGGAAACCCCAGGTGGACGCGGCGGCGTTTGAACCATGAGCGGAACCCGGAGCACAAGGCGCCGCCGCCGGCCCATGTCGGAGATCAACGTGGTGCCCTACATCGACGTCATGCTGGTGCTGCTGGTGATCTTCATGGTCACGGCCCCGCTGCTGGCCGAGGGGGTCAAGGTGGACCTGCCCCGTGCCGGCGCGAAACCGGTGGACAGCCGCGAGCAGCCGCCGGTGGTGGTGAGCGTGGACCGCGCCGGGCGCTACTACATCAACCTCGGCGAGCATCCCAACCGGCCGGTGGATGCAGCCGACCTGGTGGCGAAGGTGGCGGCGGTGCGGCGCCACAATCCGCGGGCCCAGGTGCTGGTGCGCGGCGACCGCAGCGCCAGCTATGGCGACGTGGTGGGGGCCATGGTGCTGCTGCAGCGCGCCGGGGTGGACAACGTGGGCCTCATCACCCGCTCGCCCCATCGCAGATGATGCCGATATGATTGCATTCATCCGCCAGCATCCCGTGGCCCTGGCCGTGGCCATCGTGATCCACGCGGTGTTCTTCGCCATCCTGGTGCTGAGCTTCCGCTACTCCCGGCCCACCACCGCCGAGCAGCCGCAGGTGGAGGTGGTGCAGGCGGTGGCGGTGGACGAGGCCAGGGTCAAGCGCGAGCTGGAGCGGATCAAGGCCGCCGAGCGCAGGCGCGAGCAGAAGGTCAAGGCCATGGAAGCGGCGCGCAAGCGCGAGGAGAGGCGCCTGGCCGAGCTGCGGCGCAAGCGGGAGGCCGAGCGCAGGCGCCAGGCGGAGCTGGAGCGCAAGCGCCGGGCCGAGAAAAGGCGCCTGGCCGAGCTCAGGCGCAAGCAGGCCGAGGAGAAGAAGCGCCTGGCGAAGCTGGAGGCGGAGAAGAAGGCCCTGGCCGAGAAGCGGCGCCGGGAGCAGGAACGCCTCGCGGCGCTGGAGCGCCAGCGCCGGGAGGCCGAGCGGCGCCGGCGGGAGGAGGCCGCTCGGGCCCGGGCCGAGGCCGAGCTGAAGAAGAAGCTGGAGGCCGAGCAGCAGCGGCTGGCGGCCCTGCAGGCGCAGCAGCGCCAGTCGGAGATCGATCGCTACCAGCAGCTCATCTATGCCGAGGTCTACCGCAACTGGACGGTGCCGCCGGGGGCGCGCCAGGGCATGTCGGCCGAGCTGCGGGTGCGGCTGATTCCCAGCGGCGACGTGGTCACCGTGGACATCGCCCGCTCCAGCGGCGACGCGGTGTTCGACCGCTCCGCCATGCAGGCGGTGCGCAAGGCCTCGCCCCTGCCGGTGCCGCCGGTGGATTCCGGCCTGTTCGAGGAGTTCAGACAGATCAACCTGGTGCTGAGAAAGAAGGAAACATGACCCGTCATCTGCACATCTGGATGCTTGCCGCACTGCTGGCCTGGCCCCTGTCCGGCCGCGCCACCCTGACCATCGAGATCGAGAAGGGCGAGGCCGACGCCATTCCCATCGCCGTGGTGCCGTTCGGGTGGCAGGGCCCGCGCCGGGCGCCCCTGGACGTGGCGGCGGTGGTGCGCAGCGACCTGGCCCGTTCCGGCCGCTTCGCGCCGGTGCCGGTGGCGGATCTCGTGGCCCGGCCCACGACCGCGGCCCAGGTGCGCTATCCCGACTGGCGCGTGCTCAAGGTCAACAGCCTGGTGGTGGGGCGCATGGTGGAAACGGAGCGCAACCGCTTCCGCATCGATTTCCAGCTGCTGGACGTGGTCAACGGCCAGCAGATCGCGGGCTACAGCATCCGCGCCGGCGTCCGCGACCTGCGCCGGGCCGCGCACCAGATCAGCGACCTGGTGTTCGAGGCCCTCACCGGCATCCCCGGCGCCTTCGACACCCGCATCGCCTACGTCACGGTGACGGCCGACCGGCGCGGGCGCAAGACCTACCGCCTGGCCATCTCCGACGTGGACGGCTACAACGAACAGGTCCTGCTCACCTCGCCCAACCCCATCCTGTCCCCGGCCTGGGCCCCGGACGGGGAGCGCATCGCCTACGTCTCGGTGACGCCGAAGGGGCCGGTGATCTATATCCAGAACGTGTACAACCGCCGGGCGCGAAAGCTCAAGCGCTTCCCGGGGCTCAACAACGCCCCGGCCTTCTCGCCCGACGGGCGTACCCTGGCGGTGACCCTGTCCAAGGACGGCAGCGCCGACATCTACCTGTACGATCTGAAGACCGACCGGGTCACCCGCATCACCCGCAGCCCCGCCATCGACGTGGAGGCGGCCTGGCTGCCCGACGGCTCCGGCCTGGTGTTCACCTCGGACCGCGGCGGCACGCCCCAGCTCTACCGCATCGCCCTGCGCGGCGGTCGGCCGGCGGGCCGCCCGCAGCGGCTCACCTTCAGCGGCAAGTACAATGCCCGCGCCTCGGTGTCGCCGGACGGCCGGCGCGTGGCCTTCGTCCACGATCACCGCATTGCCCTGCTGGACCTGGAGACCCTGGCCATCAAGGTCCTCACCGAGACCCGGCTGGACGAGTCCCCCAGCTTCGCCCCCAACGGCGACATGGTGATCTATGCCACCCGGGACGGCAGCGCCGGGGTGCTGGCCGCCATCTCGGTGGAGGGGCGTGCGCCGCAGACGCTGAGCGTCACCCGGGGCGAGATCCGGGAGCCGGCCTGGTCCCCGCTGCGCCGGCGCAACTTCTGAATCCTGCACATGCCAAGACCCAAAGGAGACAAGCCATGGACCGTCTGCTGAAAATCGTTTTCGTCACCGGGCTCATGCTGGGCCTGGCCGCCTGCGCCGGACCGGCGAAGGAAGGAGAGGGGGCGGCCGGAGGCGGCGGCCCCGCCGCGAGTGGTGGCGACACCCGCCGTGCGGCCGAAGCCGGCGGACCCGTCGACGCCAAGACCCTGCTCAGTGATCCCAACAGCCCCCTGGCCAAGCGGGTGTTCTACTTCGATTTCGACAGCGCGGAAGTGAGTGCCGAGGACCGGGCGGCGCTGCGGGCCCATGCGGAGTTCCTCGCGGCTCATCCCGGGATCAGCGCGGTGCTGGAAGGCCATGCCGACGAGCGGGGCACGCGCGAGTATAATATGGCCCTCGGCGAGCGGCGGGCCAAGGCGGTGGCCAAGCTGCTGGTGCTGCAGGGGGCCGACCGCGGCCAGCTCCAGACCATCAGCTTCGGCGAGGAACGCCCGGTGGCGCTGGGCCACGACGAGGAGGCCTGGCGGCTCAACCGGCGGGTGGAGATTCTCTATTCGGGGTACTGATTCCATGCACATGCGCACCTCAGGGATCCCCTCATTTTTCATGGTGGATAGTGCTTGCAAGTTATTGATTGGAGGATCATTGTTGGAGTCCTCAGAGCTGGGAGGACCGACGATGAAGACACCGAGTGGGCTGCGCCAGAGCG